>CALPIR020000078.1 GCA_943323675.2 Chitinophaga pinensis
CTAAAATCAACTCCTTTTAACTCAATTTGTGTTTGAAAATGGAAAGGTATATTAGAAGAATTGACAATTTCTGGTTGGGTATGTAAAAACTCATTTAATCGCTCTTGTGAGGCAGCTGCACGCTGCACCAAAGAGGAAGTCCACCCTAGAGATGCGACAGGCCAGGTTAGCAAGTTTACGTAAATTACAAATTCTGTGATGTTACCAATGGTAATTTCACCACGCAAAACAAAAACACCCCCTAAAAATACTGTAATTAATGTACTCAGTCCTGTTAAAAATAGCATTAATGGAAAAAATGTAGCATCTACTCTAGCAAGACTCATGCTGCGCTTTTGGTATTCTATAACCTCTTTTTCAAAATCAGACCTAAAATTAGCTTCAGCTCCAAATGCTTTTATCACCCTTATACCACTGTATGTTTCTTGAGCAAAGCCCGTGAGTTTAGATAGCTGATTTTGTATGGCATCACTCCTTTTGTTTATGGTGTTATTAATCCTAAAAATGGCATATGATAATATAGGTAAAGGCAACAATACAAACATGGCCAACTTAGCATGTACCGCAAACATTATTGGAATAATTACCAAAAAAGTAGCTGTTAAATTAGTAAAATACATAATAGCAGGCCCAATATACATGCGCACTCTACTAACATCCTCACTGATTCGTGCCATTAAATCCCCAGTATTATTTTTACGGTAAAATGCAGGTGATAAGTTTTGATAATGATTAAAGACTTCATTTTTTAAATCAAACTCAATCAGCCTACTCATTACAATGATACTTTGACGCATTAAAAACATAAAAAAACCACGGATAAGAGCAAAAACAATTATAAGTACCGCAAAAACCAATACCACCTTGGTTACTTTTAGACTAACAGCATCCTGCAAATTCGTAAATTCGAAAAGTTTATAGATATTGAGGTTATCTAGCAACAAATCAATGGCTAAACTAACCGCTTTAGCTGGAAAAGCGGAGAATAAATTTGAAATGATAACAAACAACATACCTAGTATTAACCGGTAACGATACTTGTAAAAATATTTATTAAGGTGTTTGAGCGATTTCATTTTTATTGATAATGGCAAAGCAACACAAAAAAGTGGAGTAAAAATAGCGTCTGTTTACTTTAAATAAGCATAAGAATAACTAATCATCAGTCTGTTAGATCCTAAATTATGAAAAAAGAAATTTTGGTTTAGTTTTGCACCTCTTTTAAACTTAAAACAAAGCCAAATTATGTCAACAACCCAAACGGCTGAATCAGCTCAAATCGACATTTTTTCACAACTACAAGCTTACAACCACGAAAAATTGGTTTTTTGCCAAGACAAGCATACTGGATTAAAAGCCATCATCGCAATACATAACACAGTGTTAGGTCCAGGTTTAGGGGGCACACGCGTTTGGAATTATGCCAATGATGCAGAAGCATTGAACGATGTTTTGCGTTTATCTAGAGGAATGACTTATAAAGCTGCTATCAGCGGTTTAAATCTAGGTGGTGCTAAGGCGGTTATTATTGGGGATGCCAAAACAATTAAAACAGAAGCCTTAATGCGCAAGTTTGGTCGTTTTGTAGAAAATTTAAATGGCAAATACATCACAGCAGAAGACGTGAATACCACCACACGTGATATGGAATATGTGAACATGGAAACTGACCACGTGGTTGGTTTGCCTGAAAGCATGGGCGGAGGAGGTGATCCTAGTCCAGTTACTGCATACGGGGTATACATGGGAATGAAAGCGGCTGTTAAACATGCTTTCGGTAACGAAAGTTTAAATGGAAAAAAAATAGCTATCCAAGGTATAGGCAAAGTAGGTGGCCACCTATTAGAGCATTTACACAAAGAAGGTGCTAAGCTTTTTATTACTGATATTAACGAAGAAATGTTAGCCAAATACAGTAAAGAATTTGGTGCAACAGTAGTTAAAGGTGATGAAATTTATAGTATAGACACAGACGTATTTGCACCATGTGCATTAGGCGCAATATTAAATACAGAAAACATTGGCAAACTAAAAGCCAAAGTTATTGCAGGTGCTGCAAACAATCAATTAGCAGATGAGAATGTTCACGGACCAATGTTAGCTGAAAAAGGCATTGCATATGCCCCAGACTTTTTGATTAATGCAGGCGGTTTAATTAACGTATACCAAGAGCATATTGGTTACAACCGCGAAACAGCATTCCGCAATACAGAACATATTTTTAATGTCACAAGTGATATTTTCAAAATGGCTGATGCTAAAAACATCCATACTCAAAAAGCAGCAATGGAATTAGCAGAAAAGCGTATTAATGATATGTTACACGTAGGTTCAACTTACTAAAAAGTAATAATTAGTAATAATTTTTCAAAGTAATGTCGGGTTATATTTTGTAACCCGACATTCTTTTTTATTTTTGCACCACATTATTACAGGGTTCTTTAAATGTTTAACAGAAGATTTTTGCGTATTAAGGTATTCCAGGCATTATATGCCTTTTACCAGGATGAGCAAGCAAACCGTAGCTTACACGAAAAAAACTTAACCAAAAGTTTAGATAAAACGTATGAGTTATATGTTTACTTAATGGCCTTTCCGGCTGCTTTCCGCCATTTTGTATCGCTTGAGTTAGAAACGCAAAAAGCCAAATACATTCCTATTCAATCTTTAATCACTCCATTAGAAGCTTTATATAACAATAAGGCAATGATTTTATTGGAAGAAAATCAATATTTAGCAGATCAAATCAAACTGCATAAATGCCATTGGAACGATAATAAAGACTTATTTAAACAACTGCTTTCACTGCTTAAAAAGAATGAAGCATTTGCTAAATATGCCACCAAAAGCGAACATACTTTTTTTGAAGACAAAAGTATCTTACTGGAAATGTATGAAGCATTTGTTGCTGAAAGCGAAGATTACGAAAACTATTTAGAGGAAAGATATATTAATTGGGAGGACGACCAAACAATGGTTTACGCTCAATTACTAAAAACAATTTCTTCATTAAAAGAAGATAGTATAGGTAATTTTTTAGCGGAAGAATTAGACAATGAAGATGATGAGGCATTTTTAAAAGAGCTTTTTAAACGCACCGCTAACTACGAAGAAGAGCTTACTGAATTGATTAGTGCAAAAACTCAAAATTGGGATGCCGATCGTTTGGCCGTGGTTGATTTATTGTTGATGCGCATGGCTTTATGCGAAGTATTACATTTCCCATACATACCCGTTAAAGTGAGCATTAACGAATATTTAGAGGTAGCTAAATTGTATTCAACACCTAATAGCCATGGATTTATAAATGGTGTGTTAGATAAAATAAATCAAGAGTTGAAACAAAGTAACAAATTAAATAAATTAGGTCGCGGATTAGTAGAATAAAACACGATGAAAAAAAACATTTTAAGTACCCTTATTTTATTTACCATATTGGTAGCATGCAACAACGAAAAAGGCAATAAATTGCCAACTGATGCTATAAATATTTCGGCAACTGCAGATAGTTCAAACCAAACAAATCAGGCAAAGCCCGCAATTACATTTGAAGATGATAAGCATAACTTTGGCATTATTAAAGATGGTGATTTTGCGGAGTATAGTTTTAAATTTAAAAATACTGGAGATGGTGATTTGTTGATTGCCAATGCAAAAGCAAGTTGTGGATGTACAGTACCAGAATATCCTAAAGGGATTATTAAAGCTGGAGAAGAGGGGTTTATTAAAGTGAAGTTTGATAGCAAGGGTAAAGTTGGTATGTTTGAAAAAACAATCACCATAACTTGTAATACAGAATTAAGAGAAACTGTGTTAACGATAGGTGGAGAAGTAGTAAAATAAATAAATAATTTTAAAACACATTAACAAAAATAACAATGACAAACATTTTATTGATGATGGGCCAACAAGCTGGTGGCGGAGGAATTGGAAGTTTTCTTCCATTAATTTTAATCATGGTGGTATTTTATTTCTTTATGATTTACCCCCAAATGAAAAAAACCAAAGCTCAGAAAAAATTTAGAGAAGCATTAGGTGAAGGAGATAAGGTAATAACCATAGGTGGTGTACACGGAAAAATTGAAAAAATGGATGAAACTACATTTATTTTAAACAGCGAAGGTACACGCATGCGCATTGATAAGTCTTCTATCAGCATGGAAGCAAGCCAAGCATTAAACGCTCCTAAAAAGGAAGAAAAGAAATAATTTAATAATTCCTTCAATATTTTTAAAAGCCTTCCCTTAAAAGGAAGGCTTTTTTATGCCATTTATTTCAATAAAAAACCTTTTATCCATAGTCGTTTTTAAATAGATTTACATTCTATTAGCTTACACCAAATTTAGTAAACATGCTCCACAAAATATTTTTAGTTACACAAAGAGAGTTTATCACCCGTGTTAGAAAAAAATCATTTATTGTAATGACTTTAGCTGCGCCATTACTTATTGTGTTATTTTATGGATTGATATTTTATTTCGCCATAAACAAAGACATTGGTGCATCTAAAAAGAAAATTTATGTAAGTGACCAAAGTGGCAATTATGTTGGCAAACTTAAAAACAGCGAAACACTGGAATTTACTTTTGGTTATGTTGCACAAGAAAAAGAACAGCAATTTTTAACAGACGAAGATTATTATGCATTGCTGGTAATACCGAAAACATCGCCAGATAGTTTAAAAAAGGTATCGTTATACACCAAAGATCAAGCAGGATTAAGCACAGTATTGTATCTAGAAAAACAATTAGAAAATGAAGTAAAAAACACCTTGCTAAAAAACAATGGCATTGATGCATCAACACTAAAAATAATAAACCAAACCAGCATAAATATTAGCACCATAAAAGTAACCGAGAAGGGTTTAGAAAATGGTAACGTAGGCGCAAGTACAGTTTTGGGATATATTGGTGCTATCATGATATACATGTTTATATTTATGTATGGCGTACAAATTATGCGTGGTGTTATTGAAGAAAAGTCAAATAGAATTGTAGAGGTTATTATATCATCGATCAAACCATTCGAACTAATGATGGGGAAAATAACCGGAATAGCCTTGGTTGGAATTACTCAATTTACCATTTGGATTGTATTGGTTAGTGTTTTTGGCAGCGGAGTATCAGGCGCTATCATGAGCAATATGGGTATGGGTGCTGATGCACAACAAGCGCTGGCCCAGGGCGGACAAGCAGCCTCTAACGGAGAAATTAGCGAGGTGATGGAAGCGTTAATAAACTTCAACTTTGTATATTTTATTGGTATGTTTCTGTTTTACTTTATTGGAGGCTATTTATTTTACGGTGCTCTATTTGCAGCCATTGGATCGGCAGTGGATAATGAAACAGACACACAACAATTTATGCTACCTATAACCATGCCCCTTATATTTGCATTGGTGATTGCGCAAAGCGCCATTACTTCAGACCCAAATGGTACTTTAGCCTTTTGGCTCTCGGTTATTCCATTTACATCACCAGTGGTAATGATGGTACGCTTACCCTTTGATGTGCCCACATGGCAGGTTATTGTTTCTATGATTAGCTTGGTTATTGGTTTTGTTTTTACCACCTGGATGGCAGGAAGAATATATAGAATAGGCATATTGATGTACGGCAAAAAACCAAGTTATAAATTGATAGCTAAATGGCTATTTAGTAAAGAGTAGTAAAAGCAATATATTCGCACTGTGCGCAACCCAAATTTAAATACGGAAGACGAAAATTTATCAGGACCTGAGCAAGAGTTTGAGCGTGTTTTGCGCCCTCAATCATTTAGCGATTTTACTGGTCAGGAGAAAATACTTGAAAACTTAAGGGTATTTGTTCAAGCTGCTGTGCAGCGTGGCGAAGCCTTAGACCATGTATTGTTGCATGGCCCTCCGGGTTTAGGTAAAACCACATTATCTTACATTATTGCGCAAGAATTGGGCAGCAATATAAAAACCACATCAGGACCTGTATTAGAAAAACCAGGCGATTTAGCGGGTTTACTTACCAACCTAGAAAAGGGTGATGTACTTTTTATTGATGAAATACACCGTTTGAGTCCAGTTGTGGAAGAGTTTTTATACTCGGCCATGGAGGATTATAGAATTGATATCATGATTGACTCGGGTCCCAATGCCAGAAGTATTCAATTAGAAATTAATCCGTTTACTTTAATTGGAGCAACTACCCGTTCAGGGTTGCTTACCTCTCCACTTCGTGCACGTTTTGGTATCAACTCACGATTAGAGTATTATGATAGGGCTTTAATGAAAACTATTATTACCCGTTCATCTCAAATCATTAATACCCCAATACACTCCGAAGCAGCGGATGAAATTGCAAGAAGAAGCCGTGGAACACCACGTATTGGTAATGCCTTACTTCGCAGGACTCGAGATTTTGCTCAAATTAAAGGTGATGGTGTTATTACATTAGAAATTGCCAAATATGCACTTAATGCTTTAAACGTTGATTCGGAAGGATTAGACGAAATGGACAATAAGATATTGCGCACCATTATAGAAAAGTTTAAAGGCGGGCCAGTAGGTATTAGCACAATTGCAACAGCAATTGGCGAAGAAGGCGGAACAATAGAAGAGGTATACGAGCCCTATTTAATTCAAGAAGGATTTATGACACGTACACCACGCGGAAGAGAAGTAACTGAAAAAGCATACAAACATTTCGGTGCATTTCCTGGTCACGCAAAAAATTCTTTATTTTAGTTTAATTGAAACGCTATAGGTAAGCGCATGCGTACAACTTTGGGTGCACCATTTTGAATGGCGGGCTTCCATCTAGGCATACTTTCTACTACCCTTAAGGCTTCTTCATCGCAGCCAAATCCAATTCCTTGTTCTACTTCAATGTTTGCCACATTACCGTTAACATCCACATCAAAAGCTACAACTACACGTCCTGTAACTTGTGCTGATTTTGCTCTATCAGGATAAGAAATGTTGTTTTGTAAATAAACCATTAACTCACCATCTCCATTATTAAAAACAGGCATGTTTTCTTCAATTTGAATAGCTGATGTTGATGGATTTGCAGTACTAGTTATTCTACTTGGCAACCCACTTAATGGGTTAAATCCATTGCCAAGAATTGTATTACTAAGGCTGTTTGATGAATAGGTTGCTGCAGCCATTGTATTAACTTTATTTTGAACCACTTTTTTATCGGTGATAATTTCATATGATTCGTTTGATGAAGGGCTGCTAATTGAAGTAACAGATTGTTGAAGTGGGATATCTAGAGCAGGTATTTCAATTTCTGTTTCAACCCAATTAACAATATCATCAATGGGTTTTGATATTTTGATGGGCTTACCATGATTGGTAAGTAATCCGATAATAAATATTAATAGGAAAGTGGATAATACAATAAACACCGATCGGGTAATATTAAGATGGTACTGTTTACGAATTTGATAAGCACCATAAGCTTTGTTGCGATTTGCAAAAACAACTTCATCTAAATTGTTTGTTGCGGTTAGTAAGTGAAGCATGATAGTTTATTTATCATACTAACTAATAAACTACTTTAAAAAGTGTTTAGAAATAATAAGCTTACTAAAAACTTACAATTCGCTAATAATTACATTGTTTTGTTTACGAACACCCTTTTCGGTGTGCATTACGGTACAAGCTTCTATTGTTGGATCGTGTTCAAAAAATAGTATGTAACTGTTATCAGCAGCTTCTTTTAATACAGCCTCTTTTTCGCTCATGGCATTTAGCGGACGAACATCATAACCCATTACGTATGGTACAGGTAAATGCGCCTGTGTAGGAACCAAATCAGCCATGTACATAATGGTATATCCTTTATATTTTATGATAGGATGAACCATTCCGTTGGTATGGCCATAAGTGTATTTAAATGAAATATTAGGGTTAACAACCGTTGCTTCATTAATAAAATTAAGTTGTCCGGTTTGTTCTATAGGTATGATATTATCTTTTAAAAATGAAGCTTTCTCGCGAGCATTTGGTTTTAGTGATTCATACCACTGCTCCTCGCCTACCCAATAATTTGCGTTTTTAAAAGCCGCTTCAAAATCGGTTCTTTCTTTATTCCAATTGATACTACCACCGCAATGATCAAAATGTAAATGAGTTAGCACCATATCGGTAATGTCAGAGCTAGAGAAGCCAAGTTTATTTAAAGATTTCTCCAAGCTAGCATCACCATGCAAATAGTAATGCGAAAAAAACTTTTCATCTTGTTTGTTACCAATACCATTATCTATTAAAATAAGTTGATTACCATCTTCTATCAATAAACAGCGCATGGCCAAACTAATCATATTGTTATCATCAGCTGGGTTTAGTTTATTCCAAATTGTTTTCGGCACAACACCAAACATGGCTCCGCCATCAAGTTTAAATAGACCCGTATCAACAGTATGTAATTTCATAAAAGAAATGGTTTTTTAGTATATCACAATGTAGTAAATTAAATCATTAATTAGCCTATGGTAGCTATTACCTTTAACTCAATTGCAATTGGTGTTGGCAAACAATTAATTTCAATGGTAGTTCGGCAAGGAGGATTCTCTGCAAAATACTCAGCCCAAAGTTTATTGTATATCGCAAAATCATCTTTCATATTAGTTAAGAAAACAGTTACATCTACTATATTATTCCAATTGCTACCGCTTGCTTCCAATATCAATTTAATATTGTTAAACACACTGCGGCACTGCGCTTCTATGTTATAAGAAACAATTTCACCATGCTCGTTCAATTCAACACCAGGAATTTTTTTGGTACCACGCTCTCTTGGACCAACTCCAGATAAAAATAGCAAGTTCCCTACACGTTTTGCATGGGGATATAAACCAACAGGTTCTGGTGCTTGATTAGCATTTATTGATATGTTTTGATTATCCATGAATTTCGTTTTACTGCAAATTAAATGAATTATTTGAGATGTATAACCTACACTTATTTCCCACTTTTATATCTCAACCTTAAATCCTATTATTGAAATTACTTGTATAACCTAACCATGCTAAAAAAAATAAATAAGCCTCTACTTGTTATTGTGTTTTTTTTATTGAGCAATTCTTCAATCGCAAATCAGTTTTTAACATACTTAAATGAAGGCAAATGGGCATCAGCAAAAATGTGGTTGCTAGACAATAGATCAATTTTAAATAAACCAATTTATTTCAGTAACCATATACAGCTTTGTAGCATTTTAAATGAGCAAGAACTTAGCAAGTCATATACCGACTCAATGGCTGTTTTACCCGAACTGTCAACGAACGATATCGCTAACACCTATTACAACCTAGGCTTATCGAGGTATTACCATTATCATAAAAAAAACCAAAAGGCATTGTTATATGCCAAAGAAGCACTACGCTCAGCACTAAAAACTACAGATGTTTTTTTACATAGTACAGCATACTTACAACTTGGATTAGCGCTAAGAGGCAATAAGGACGTAATTAAACAATTATTAGCTGAACGATTTGTAAACGCAGAACGAGCATTACAATTAGCTTCAACCTTACCAGATGATTTTTACTTTTACAAAGCCAAAACATACCAATTAGCGGCATTAATTTGGGTTGATGAATTCGAGAAAAATCCAAGTAATATTTCATTACAAAAAAAAATTGAAACCTATCTTGTCAAGTCAAACAACATTATATTATCCAAACATAAAAAACACCCGCAATTAGCTCATAACTTTGCTATATTGGGATATGTAAGTTCAGTACCTAATATTGATTTATCTATTGTTTATTGTAAAAAAGCCGAAAGTATACTATCTGACATAAACGATGGCGGATACGGCATATTGATTAATCTTTCTAATACTATTTATCATTTATTAGATAAGTCTTATGAGATAAAATATAATGAAACTAAAAATATAGACTATTTAAATAGGGCCCTAGTTTGGGCTAAACAAAATTTATGGTTAGACAATTACAAATTAAAATACGAGGGTTTTTA
>CALPIR020000079.1 GCA_943323675.2 Chitinophaga pinensis
CCCAATATCGCTTGGATTTGAGGTTGACCTGGTCCTTGAATTTGAACCATCTGGGTTAACGTTGGTCCCAATGCTGCCGTTCCATTTGGCAATGTAGTTCTTGCAGTAATATTTCTTAATTGATAACTAGACGTGATTCTCTTAATTGAACTTGTTGAGTCCAATGGATTGGTATATCCATAGGCCCCATATATAGGAAATCCATCGGCTGCAAAACCAATAAGTGGTCCGTGTGTAGCAGCATTTGGAACGTAAAGTCCATCGGCTAAATAGATATTACAAATAGTTGATGAAGGAACTTTTTCAACATTAAAAGCAGAAGGATTTTGATGGTGATGATAATCTGAAGTCATTGGTCCAGGGTGACCATGAGCGCAATCAAAACCAATATTTTCAAAGTAAACGGCATTAGAATGCCATTGATTTAGATTATTATATGATCCTGCATCTCCTGCATTATATGCAACTGTGCCATTAATAAAAACTGCAATTACTCCGTTTCCAACTGCTGTTTGGGTTGTAGCTGCCGTAGGATTTAGAGGTAGTTTTATCGTATAGTTATTATTCTCAGCTGTTTTAACCGGACCTGTTGCAAATGGCCCTGTAACATAAGCAGGAATTCCAGTCGCTTTTACATACACATAATTTGTAGAATACTGAACCGACTGCACATTGGCATCAATTGTTAATGCAATTGGTGTTGGATTGCCAGATAGATAATACCTTCCTTTGGTATTATTGGTATTTTGAATCCAAGAAGAAATAGCAGGATTAATTTGAGCAAACAAAGTGCTACTTGTAAGGTAAAGAAGGGTAATAAGTTTGAATTTCATTTTTGAATTATTTATTCAGCTCATCGCAAAATTGCAATGTTTGATTATTAAGACGATGGATGAAGGTAAATCCTTTCTCTTAATGAAAATTTAATTGTTTTGGAATCGGGTTATTGGGTTGCCGCAGCTTTAATACAGGGAAGTAAATATGCGATATCGTATTTCAGATAAATACATTGATATTGCTAATAAAAGAATTCAGGTAGAAAAATCCACTCTCAAGTTTAACCTGTATTAGCTCTTTGGGTGCCCTAGCGTATACTCTAAATGAAGTCCTTTTGTCATTCACCAATGTAGGGGGGGCTTACACCAAAAAATCTAGACCGATATAAATCAGATTTGTTTCCCTTGACAAAACTAAATCTACTCCATTTGAATCAAGAATTTAGCTAATTCTAATCCAATTTCGTTTAACGATCCCTTTATAATGCTGGCTTTGAAATTTTCTATTTATTTTATGGTAAGTCTTAGTGTATGCTTTTAAATATGATGTGTATTGTTTTTGTAGAAATAAGATGTTGGCGATTTCAGAGACAAAAACTACCACACAATACAGAACTTGATACGAAGCACAAATCGGTATTTTGCCTCTGAACCTTCAATTTCTTAAAGGAGTTAATAGAGGTTAGGCTTTTGTTTTATCTTATTTTTGAGAAATGGCAACGTACTTTTTTAATTCAGTTTGATTTTCTGCTTGTTTTATTAAAAAGTCGGCTACGTCTGCTCTATTAATTCCGCCTATATTAATCCCTTTGAATAATTTGTTTTCTATACGGTAGTTCTCTGTCAATTCTTTGTCTAGTAGCCTTCCTGGCCTCACAACTGTCCATTTCAGATCTGAATTAGTGATGATTTCTTCCATTTTAGTTTTGTCAGCATAAACGTCTTTTAAAAAGTATTTTAAAAACAGCTTTACAAGCCAGGAAACATAATTTTTACTTTCTCCAGCTCCAAATCCTGTAACAATAAGAAATGGGATATCTATTTTGTTCTCTTTATGTATTTCCACAATTAATTTTGCAAAATCTGAAAAAAGGTTAGTAGCATCCATATTTTTGCCTGTCCCCAATGTTACAATTAGAGCATCTGCGTTTTGGATTGAATTTAATAGGTCAGATTTATTAATAGCATCACCAATTAGCATCTTTAACGATTTTTTCTCTGCTATATTAATTTCAGATCTAGAAAGGGTCGTTATCGAATGATTTCTACTTAAACCTCTTTTTACTGTTTCTAGTCCTATTCCAGCCGAGGCTCCTATAATTGTTATGTTCATTTTGCTTTTTTATTGATTTCTTTTTTGATCTTACTACCAATTTACTTTTCTGTTCAACTAATTCATGTATTTATTGCACAATATTTATTCAGCAATTCATCTAAATGAAGGTCGGCTTATGTAAGTTCAAATGTTATTTAAAGCCTAATCAATTGGATATAATATTGTTTATCGAAAGTAATCTTTGACGAAGACAATCGCAAATTGGTGGGGCGTATCAATTGCTGTCCGTGGCACACTTAACCCTACATCAGTTTTAGCTCCACTGAACTTTGTTTCTATAACCTGAATAATTGGGCACTCGAACAAGCTTTGACTCTAAGACTAAATCTATTTCTCGATAACCGCACTTAAGAAAAAACCAACCCAAGGCGAATTCGAACAGGCTGGTATCTAATCAACCAATAATTAGCTATTACCTCGCAAAAGGAGTGGTTTCTTGGGTGGCAAAATCGCCTGCTAAGTATTTATAGTGTGCAGCCATGGCTATCATACCCGCGTTATCTGTACAATACTGAAAATCGGGAATAAATGTTTTCCAGCCGCGTTTTTTACCTTCGTTTTCCAAAGCCAATCGCAAAGCGCTATTTGCCGAAACACCTCCTGCTAAAGCCACTTGTTTAATGGTTGTTTGTTTAGCTGCCAAGATAAGTTTCTTCATTAATTGTTTAATAATGGCCTGCTGTATACTGGCACAAATATCATTTAGGTTTTCATTAATAAAGTTAGGATTTAGCGCAATTTGTTACTGAATAAAATACAAAAACGAAGTTTTTAAACCACTAAAACTGTAATCTAAGTTGGGCATATTAGAAACAGGGAAATCATAGGCCAAAGGATTTCCACCTTTTGCATATTGATCAATTAATGGCCCACCTGGATATGGCAACCCCAATATTTTTGCCGCTTTATCAAAGGCTTCGCCTGCTGCATCATCTATGGTTTTACCTATAACTTCTTGTTCAAAGTAATTGGTTAATTTAACCAATTGGGTATGGCCACCACTTACCGTTAAGCACAAAAAAGGAAACTCAGGTTTAGGGTCATCAATAAAATGAGCTAAAATATGAGCCTGCATGTGGTGCACTGTTATTAAAGGTAGATTTAAACTTAATGCCAATCCTTTTGCAAACGAGCAACCTACCATTAAAGAGCCTATTAATCCTGGTCCTGCGGTAAACGCAACTGCACTTAATTGGGCAGGGGATATGCCTGCTTTTTTTAATGCCACATCAACCAAAGGTAATATGTTTTGCTGATGTGCACGCGAAGCTAATTCGGGCACAACACCTCCATATTGTTCATGCACTTGTTGCCCTGCCACAAGATTACTTAGTACTTTTCCGTTATTTATTACTGCAACTGATGTATCATCGCATGATGACTCAATGGCTAATATGGTAATATTTGTTTGGTTCAAAATTTGTAATGCTTATTTTTGCTAACATACCCATTTGCGTATTATAAAATACATATCTGTTACACTGCTGCTTTTGCTCATGCTTTTGCTTGGTACCACTTATGCATTATTCCATAGCAATTCATTTCAAAATTGGTTAACAGGTAAACTAGGTAATTATTTAAGTGCGCAATTTAAAACTAAAATTAGTATTGGGCACATTAACTACAAACCTTTACAAACTTTTGAGTTGGAGCAAGTGTTTTTTGGCGACAACAAAAACGATACGTTATTTTATGTAGGAAAACTTAATTTCGAATTGGCAGGTTTCAAATTGGATTCATCGCAGTTTAGATTAAGTAATGTAAAAGTGAGTGATGCCTATTGTAATTTAAAAGTATACGAGGACAGCACCTTTAACATTGATGTGCTTTTTAATATTCTTGACCCTAATGATACTTTACCAAGCGTTGGGCCTCCTTTTACGCTTCATTTTGATCATGTTACACTCGAAAACGCTCGCTTTAGGTTTGTAAATAAAATAGATACTTCAACCTGGGGTAAAGCATTTGCCCCTAATAACCAATATTTTTATAACGTTAATGCAACTGCAGATGATTTTTATATCATTGAAGATTCACTGCATTTTGTTATTAAACACCTTGATTTAAAGGAGCGTTCTGGCTTTAAAGCAAATCACATTCAAAGCATTGCTACCATTTCGCCAAGCTGCATGTTGTTTGATAGCTTGTTGCTGCGCACCCCATATACCACCGCTGGTAATTTCTTTGGAATGCGGTATAAGGATTACGATGCTTTTGATCATTTTTATGATGATGTAAAATTGAATATTAAACTCACCCCATCGGTTGTAGATTTAAAAGATGTTGCCTTTTTTGCCGAAGCACTTACCGATTTCCCCTATAAATTTAAAGTAAAAGGAACTGCAGACGGAACGGTGGGTAATTTAAGTTTAAATAACCTAGATGTAAGGTTTGGACAGACTGGAGTGTTTAAAGGTTCGGCTGATTTAAATGGTATGCCCGATATGGAAAATACATTTATATCGGCTGACGTAAGACAAATTTTAGTAACAAAAAACGATTTAGAATACTTGGCACAAATGCCATTAGCCAGTGAACTGTCTAAGCTTGGCCTTATTCAGTTTAAGGGACAATACACTGGATTTTATAAAGACTTTGTTGCTTACGGCAAATTTAACACCGCATTGGGCGATTGTTCAACCGATTTAAATATGAAAATTGGTGAAGAAGAAGATGCTTATGCTTATTCGGGTAAGTTAGATTTACGCGATTTTAATTTGGGGGGATTACTAAACCAAAATTTACTGGGTAAATTTAGTGCTGTTACCAATATATCTGGTAAAGGTTTTGACTTTAAAACCATGACTGCCGAGTTTAATGCTGATATTACCTATTTTGATTTTTATGGCTATCAATACCAAAATTTAACGATAGCAGGCAATTTAAATAGCCAATTGATTTCGGCTGATTTGTTGGTAGATGATGCAAATTTAAATTTGCGTTTTAGCGGTGATATCGATTTAACTGAAAATATTACTGAATATAATTTTGAAGCAAAGGTTCGTCATGCCAACTTGCAACCACTTGGTTTTGATACAGCAGACTTAACCGTTAATGCAGATGCTGATATCAATTTTGCCTTTAAAGATTTGGATCGAAATAAAGGCCAAATAAACATAACAGATTTAAGCATTGCTAAAAATGAAGACCTTTATGGAATTAAACAAATCTTTATAAACGCGGAAATCAACAACGGAAAACGTTCCTTGCAACTTAAAACAGATAATATTGATGCTGAAATTAAAGGAGCGTTTAACTTATTGGCATTGGGCCATGCAAAAGATGTAGCCCTTCATCAACTTATCCCTGAGTATTTTAAAAAGCCTGCAGTTAATGCCAGGCAAAAGGAAAATTTTGAAGTGTCGCTACAAGTAAAAACACTGTATCCTTTTAATGAACTTTACTTTCCTGATATAGAGTTGCGTAATACTCAATTTAAAGGGGCATTTAATGAAAACAATCAACAATGGTATGCAAATGCTTACTTTGGAGGTTTGCGCTATGGCAAAACCAACATACGTGGTGTCACACTAAAACACACTAAAAATGCTGGTGATGGAGCAGAAATACTGACATCATTTAATAGCTTGTTAGTAAACGATACGCTTTATGCAAAAGATGCCGCAATAAAAATAACCCAACATAAAAACACGGCAGATATTAACTTAATAGTAAAAGACAGCAACAGTTTATTTACTACCAATACCTTGGCTAATGTTACCTTTACCGATGGTAAAATAAACATGGTTTTTGATTACAGTAAGTTTAAATTTAGATCGGGCGATTTTGAATTGCGTAAAGGAAGTTCGCTTTGTTACAGTAATTTAGGACTTGATTTTACTGGGTTTTACCTTACACGTAACACCACCGAAACCATTCTTGTAAACGGTGTTTATGGTTTCAACTCAACCCATAATATGCTTGTTGATGCATCAAACATTCGATTAAACTTAATTAACGATTTAATTCCTCAACTTACCATTAAAACAGATGGATTACTAAATGGCAATGTGACCATATCTACCAAAAATAGTGGCTTAGTAATTGGTGGAGATGCTACGCTAACCGACCTTTCATTAGATAAAGATACCCTTGGCGACTTCAGGCTATTAAGCAGTTATGCCGATGATCAAAATCGCTTGATGGCATTTATAAAATCTGTTAAAGGGAAATTACGTAACTTAGAAATAGGTGGTTACTACGATTTAAGTCGGAAAAATGATGCGTTAAATTTTACCGTTAATATTGATGAATCTGATATTACCTCTTTTCAAGCATTTGTTAAAGATTACATCAAACTTTTAAGCGGAAACATACGCGTTAGTGGCCAACTTTCTGGAAGTATTGAAAAACCTGAATTTGATTGTAATGTTGATTTTATGGGAGTAACTCTCATGGTAGATTACCTTAAAACCATCTATTCTTTTAGCACATCGGTAAATATTAATGAACAACAATTTACCATCAACCCAACCGAAGTTAGGGATATAAACGACCACAGGGGAACACTATCAGGGGTTATTACACACAACAGTTTTTCTAACTTTAATACCAACCTTGTTTTTAATAACTTAAAAGATTTTCAGTTGCTAAACACAGGATCAAAAGACAACGATTTGTTTTATGGCAAAGCATATGCTGATGGAAGTTTAACCCTTAAAGGCCCTTTTTCTGATTTGTTGTTGGATGCCAAATTTACTGGTAAGCAAGGAACTGTAATTAATATACCGCTTAGTACCAGTTATGGTGACGGTGAAGATGGGTTGATTCACTTTATAAGTAGAGATTCTACTCCAGCCAATACTGATTATAAACGATCTGGAACACTTAGTGGTTTTGCAATAAATTGCATGTTACATGTAACCAAGGCATCAGAAATTAATATTGTTCTTGATGAACAACAAGGCGATAAAATAAGAGGCAGGGGTAATGGTGATATTAAACTTGAACTTACCCGCAGTGGTCAGTTTAATATGTTTGGTGAAGTAGAGGTGGATGAAGGTGATTATAAGTTTACGGCCATGAACCTATTTACCAAGAAATTTACACTTAAGCCAGGAGGTAAAATTAGTTGGACAGGAGACCCAATAGCTGGACAAATGAATATAGTAGGTGCCTATAATGTTCGAACCACGGTTGCTGATATTGTTGCTGGAGCTACCAACGATGAAAGAGAATCTCTAAAACAACAACGTATTCCTGTAGAGTGTTTGCTTTATGTTAAGGGTAGTTTGCTAAATCCTGATATAAAATTTGATATGAATATATCTGATGTGAGCGGCTCGTTACCTGGCAATACCGTGTCTGAGTTGCAAAATACCTTAAGGGTGTGGAGAAACGAAAACGACTTAATGACGCAACAAGTAATAAGTTTAATGTTGTTTGGCCGCTTTACGCCAACCAACGTTCAAAATTCTACAGGGCCAACTAATTTATCAGCAGGGGTAAACAACACATTAAGCGGTTTTGTATCAGCCCAAGCTACAAATTTTATACAGCAGCTTATTCCTGGTTTAGATGTAAATGTTGATTACCACACTGGAAACGAAAGTGTGCGTGGACGTACCATTGTATCGGCTTCAAAACGTATTTTAGATAACCGATTAGAGATACAAGCCAGTATAGATCCAATTAACACGTACCAAAACTTCTTAACCCAGTATAACCTTACACGCAGTGGAAACCTTAAAGCCAAAGCTTTTTCACGAGCTCAACTAGATCCAATTTACAACAGAAACATCAATACAAACGGTGTGGGTTTATACTACCGAAAAGAGTTTGATAGTTTCAGCAACTTGTTTACCCCTAAAAACAAAAAGGTAAATAATGTGGTGCAATAATAAATACAACCTAAATTTTATTAAAATTGCATGCTTAGTTATCCTATTGGTATTAAGAAAATAATTAACACAACATGAGTAAAGCAGGAATTCCATCGGTAAACTTAACCGACTTTATTAGTGGCGATGCCCAACAGAAAAATGCATTTGTGCAAGAACTGGGTAAAGCATACGAAGACATCGGTTTTGTTGCCGTAAAAGGTCATTTTTTAAATGACGAGTTAAGTAATAATTTATACGAACAAGTAAAGCAGTTTTATGCTTTAAGCAATGATAAAAAAGAAGCCTACGAGGTACCCGGACTAGCAGGCCAACGTGGGTATACCAGCTTTGGCAGAGAGCATGCAAAAGGTAGAACCGAAGGCGATTTAAAAGAATTTTGGCAGTTTGGGCAGTGGGTTGATGATGGTGATGTTGTTAAGGCAGAGTATCCTGATAATGTCTCGGTAAATGAACTTCCAGAGTTTAATATTTTGGGTAAGGAAGCATACAAACGTTTAGAAGAAACAGGTAAACACATGTTACGTGCCATTGCCTTGTATTTAAACTTAGACGAATTTTATTTTGACGAAAAGATACACAATGGCAACAGCATTTTAAGGGCCATACATTACCCGCCAATAGAAAACGAACCAAAGAGTGCAGTTCGTGCAGCAGAACACGAAGACATTAATTTAATAACGCTATTAATGGGCGCATCTGCTGAAGGTTTAGAGGTATTAAACAAGCAAAACGAATGGGTAGCCATAACGGCATTGCCAGATCAGTTGGTGGTAAATGTGGGCGATATGTTGCAACGTTTAACCAATAATAAATTAAAATCTACAACACACCGTGTGGTAAATCCACCACCCGAAAAATGGGGTACATCGCGTTACAGCATTCCTTTTTTCCTGCATCCTAAAAGTAGCATGAAATTAGATTGTTTGCCTAGTTGTGTTACCAACGAAAATCCAGTGCACTACACGCCAATACATGCAGGCGAGTATTTAGATGAACGTTTAAGAGAAATAGGACTAAAGAAATAACTGGTTACCTAATACATAAAGCCTCCAATTTAATAATTGGGGGCTTTTTGTTTTTAATTGGATTGCGATTTTAAGTGGCATAAAAAAAACGACCCCGATTGCTCGAGGCCGCTTTAAATGTTTTCATCCCGATATAAAACCTAGTGTATTTTTAGTAATTATTAACTTATGCGCTAAAATCATTTTTAAATAATGTATCAAACTTTGTCGTTGGTATAGGTGCCAATGGCATTTTTTGTTTTATACGAACTTAATTTTAGTTACTTTTGGTATATGGATAAAACGAAAAACGTAGTTAACGAGCCTTTATTTCCATATAACAGCATTAGACCTGCAACTTTCCAAAGTTTGGAAGACGAGGATAGGGAATACTCACTAAGTCTTACACCAGAGCAGCGCATGCGCTACATGCATTTGCTAACACTAAATGCATACGGAGCACATACTGCTTTTGTTACCAATATAGAACCTATTATATACCCTGGGTAATGGATATATTTTTCGAACCCCATCGTAAAATGCTTCGCATTCTTCGCGAGTTTGATGTCGACTTTATTTTAGTTGGAGGATTTGCGGTAAACTATTATGGCTTTAACCGCCCAACAGGTGACATGGATATTTGGCTAAAGCCAGAAAATGAAAATAAAGAAAAACTCTTAAGTGCGCTTACGGCATATGGTTTTAATAGCGAAAGTATTGCTTATGTAAAATCTTTAAATTTTAAAGATACGCTCGTTTTTACTTGTGGTGAGACTCCTTTTAGAATAGACTTTTTAACTAAAATAAGCGGTGTAGAATATTCGGAAGCAGATTCTCAAGCTGTTAAAACTACGATGGAAAATATCGGTATAAAAATTATACATATTCATCATTTAGTGCTTTCTAAAATTTCGAATAACCGCACCAAGGATAAGCTGGATGTAGAGGAATTACAAAGAATTATCAATAAAGATCATCCCAATTAAACTATGC
>CALPIR020000080.1 GCA_943323675.2 Chitinophaga pinensis
CTTATCACAAATGACGTTCTCTCACCAATTGATTCGATTAATCTTTATTGAACAACTTTACCGCGCATTTACAATTATTAAAGGCGAGCCCTACCATCATGAATAAAAAAATAATCTTAGCATCTAAATCGCCTCGTAGACAAGAGTTGATAAAAGGTTTAGAATTAGCTTATGAAGTATTTACTTACGAAGTTGACGAGACGTTTCCTGAACATCTGAAAGCAGAAGAAATTGCCTTGTTTTTGGCAGAAAAAAAAGCAAACGCTTATCCAAAAGAAATATCAGACCAAGAAGTATTGATTACAGCAGACACCATTGTATGGGTTAATAATCATGTTTTAAATAAGCCAGAAAGTGAGCAAGAGGCATACAATATGCTTAAAGAAATTTGTGGCACCACGCATCATGTTTATACCGGGGTTTGCATTAAAACATCAACCCAAACTTTACCGTTTTTTGATTGCAGTGAAGTTACTATAAAACCATTAAGTGATGCTGAAATTTGGCACTATATCAAAACATATAAACCCTTTGATAAGGCGGGTAGCTATGGTATTCAAGATTGGTTTGGTTATGTTGCAGTAGAAAAAATTAATGGTTGTTTTTACAATGTAATGGGGTTACCTATATCAAAACTTTACGAAAAATTAAAGCACTTAAGTAAATAGAACGCCTTCTTTTAAGGCATAATTTACCGCTATAATTCGTTTAAAATTGCCAGTGCTAACCACGTGTTGCATCAGCAGCGCTGCTACAGTCATCATTTCAACCCTAAAATCTGTCATACCCCTTAAATGTATGCGTTGTTCTTGCGTTGATGTGCGCATAATTTCAACAAATACATCAAAATCTTCTTTACGAATCTCAAAAGCATTTTTGCTTAATGACAGCGGAATTACAGCCAAGTCCATAATAACTACATCAACCAATGTTTCGAAAGCACCAGCTGCTCCTATTAGAGCTTGGGGTTGATGTAAGTTCATTGCTTCATGCAGTGGCAATAAAGTTTGCGCCAAATAACTAACTAGTTTATTAGCAGAATCATTGTCTATCGGGTTACTATGATGAAACAGATCAATTAAACGAGCAGCTCCAATTTCAAAACTTTGTTTCCATAATATTTGCTCACCCAAACCAATAATAAACTCCACGCTTCCACCACCAATATCCATAACCAAAACAGGATAATCAGGAAATTTAAAAGAATGAAAAACTCCTTTATAAATATAAGTAGCCTCCACATCGCCAGAAATAGTTGTTATGGCAATTCCTGATTTATCTGAAGCTTCTTTTATAAACTGCTTACTGTTTTTGGCATTACGAATAGCTGATGTGGCAAAAGCAATGACCTCATTAACCTCAAATTGGTCAATGTATTTTTTAAACTCGGTTAAAGCAGTTATGCCCCGCTGAAAAGCCTCTGGCGTTATCAATCCTTTGTTAATGCCACCACTACCTATTTTTACGGGAACTTGAAGTTTGTAGTACTCTATCAGCATTCCTTGCTTAACCTCAGCAATACATAAGTGAAAAGTATTGGTTCCTAAATCTATTATGGCTTTCAAAGGGAAAAAGTTTCTTGCAATATAAAAAATAGGCAAGTAATAAATACTAAAACAATTTGTGGTTTAAATCGATCTTGGTTTTAGTTTTTCCAGAACGAGAGGTAATCAGTTTTTCTCGCTCAGTTTTCCTGTGCGTGTGCACTTCTAAAATACGTTGGTTTTGTTGGCGGGTTTCCAATGATTTTTTAGTTTGCCACAAATGCGTGGCGGCATGCTGGGCACTTGATTTTAAATCAACAATAGGCATTGGATAATCCACTCCTATTTTACAATTGTACTGCTGCTGTAAGCCATCTGGTATTAACCATGGCTGATGTATAAAAGGCGCAGGTACGTTAGCCAACTCTGGCACCCATTGCCTAATAAAATCACCATTGGTATCGTGATCTAAACTTTGTTTTAGTGGATTGTAGGTGCGAATAATATTAACACCCATTGTGCCAGATTGCATTTGAAATTGTGAGTAATGAATACCTGGTTCGTAATCTAAAAACTGCCTAGCTAAGTGTATGGCTCCCTTTTGCCAATCGAGCCAAAGATTATGTGTTAAAAAAGTAACCAACATGGAGCGCATCCTAAAATTAACATAGCCAGTTGCCATTACACAACGCATACAAGCATCAACTAATGGATAACCTGTTTTTCCTGTTTTCCACGCTTCAAAATAATCCTCGTTCCATGCCGTTCTGATGTTATTGAAAGTCGTGTTCAGGTTTTCGTATTCCATTCGGCACTCACTCTCAAACTTTTGTATAAAGTGGCAATGCCAATGCAAACGAGCAATAAAAAAAGACAATATTCTTTTGTTACCCTTGCCATGTTCATTTGTTGCAGCATGTATTAACTCGCGCATACTAATATTTCCCCATGCAAGATATGGTGATAGCCTACTACAAGCTGTTCTGCTTAGTTGCGGCTTAGAAATGTGCTTCATGTAGTTAAACATACGCCCTTGCAAAAAGCTACTTAAATATTGCTTAGCATATTTTGCCCCCCCTGGTTGAAAAGCTGGGTGTGCCGTTTTTACTTCGTTTGGTACAACTCCCCTATTGTCAAATTCAATTATTTCATCAGCCTCTAGTTTAATAAACTTACTCCAATCTGGCTGTTGTGTCAATTGGCTCATGAAATCTTTCCAATCTTTATTCCATGTTTTTCTATTCCGCAATCCACGTTGAACACCATCTCGTTGAAATTCATTAAAAGTAATTAGATGCTGATTACAAAATTTGGCAACAGATATATCCCTATCAAAAGTAATCTTAACGCCAATTTCTTGGTGAGCAAAAACATGCGCAACATTAAACTTTGTATGTATTTGAGTCATTACATCAACAACTTCCCCAACAGCAATACAAAGTTTACTTTCATATTTGACTAAATCGTTTTCTAAATCCATTAAACTTTGCCAAACAAATCGCCAATGACGAATTTCAGAATCTGGTGCACGCATTAAACTAGGCTCAAAAACGTACAGCATCAAAACGGGCAATCCTTTTTCTATTGCGGCTTTAAGGGGGGCATGGTCTGTTAATCGCAAATCGCGTTTAAACCAAACCACAGAAATAGGTCCACTTTGATACATGATATTTAAACACTTTTATTACTTTTCTGTTTGTATTGTTAATGAATAAATTAAGTGTTGAAGATATTGATAGGGTAATAGAGATGGCATGGGAGGACCGTACATCTTTTGACGCAATAAAAGTACAATTCGGACTTGCAGAAAGTGATGTCATACGTTTGATGCGCAACGAACTAAAACCAAGTAGCTGGAGACTTTGGCGCAAAAGAGTTAACCAAGGAGTTTCTCAAAAGCATGCCAAAAAACGTAGTCCAGATATAGATAGATTTAAGTGTAACCTTCAAAGACATGTTACTTTAAATAAAATAAGTAAACGATGAAAGGAGTAAAAAAGACCAATTTACCAACTAAAATATGCCTTTCGTGTAACAGACCATTTACTTGGAGAAAAAAATGGGAGAAAGTATGGGAAGAGGTTAAATATTGCAGTGATAAATGCAGGGCCAAACGTTGATTTTAAGTCGAAAAATTCTAACAGAACTTCGCTTAAGTGAATTAAATTTCAAACTAGTTAAGTTGATTAATAGCTTAAAACAAATAAATCAACCTTGGCTGTCCCAATCGAACCATCAAGAAACCTCAGCGTAAATATCAGGTAAGTTCCTACCTAAGCCATCGTAGTCTAAACCATAACCCAATACAAATTTTGGCTCAATTACAAACCCAACGTAATGAGGAGTAATCGCAACTTTTAAAGATTTAGGTTTAAACAATAAAGTTAATATTTTAACTGAAGCCGGATGATGCCCTTGAATTTGATTTAAAACATGCTGCATGCTTAAACCCGTATCAATAATATCTTCAATAATGATAATGTGTCGGCCTGCTATAGCCTCGCTAAAACCAATAAGCTGCTTAATATTTTCGGTGGTTGAGGTGCCAGAGTAACTTGATATTTTGGCAAATGAAATCTCGCTTTGGAAAGTAATTTTCCTAAACAAATCGGCTGCTAAAATAAATGCACCATTAAGTACCGCCAAAAACAAAGGATTTTTATCCTTGTATTCATTGGTAATCTCCTGCGCAATAGCACTCACGCGCTCATCAATTTGCTTGGCGGATATAAAAGGTTCAAAATTTCTGTCGTGAACTTTGATGATTGACATTATTATTGTTTACTTGTGATGGTTTTCAAATATACACAGATGGCTAAAGATTTCGAATGTAATTTATGTGGTTCAAAAAAAGCAAGTAAAGTTCCGTTCAGGTATTTGTTTAAAGAACGTTACTTATGGCTTTACCAATGCGATACGTGTAAGCTACGCTCAATATGGCCATTACCTTCATCGCAAGAAATTGAAGAAATGTATGCTGCAGATTATTTTACTGAAGCTAACAGTGCTACCCATCACATGGATACTGATTATTTGGCACTACTAAATAATGGCGATTATGCCGATGGGATTGAAAACATGAGAAAGTATTGCCAAGATGGAAGTATCCTAGAAATTGGCTGCGCAACAGGTAATTTTTTAAACGCACTAAATAAAGTTGGATATACTGTAAAAGGTATTGAACTTTCATCGTTTGCAGTTGATTATGCCAAAAAGAATTTTGGATTAAATTTAATCAACAAACCATTTGATCCGACTTTGCTTAACAATGAAATTTTTGAAAACGAATTTGATGTGGTGATTATGGGTGATGTGTTGGAACATTTTACCAACCCAACCGAAGCCATGCAATTGGTGCAAAAAATCTTAAAACCAGGTGGGGTAGCGTTTATTCATTTACCAGGTTCGTTAAATTTATTGTCTAGCAAGCTGGCATTTTTTGTTTACAAATTAACTGGGAAACAAAAAACAATGACAATTCCACCCTACCATTTAACAGAGTTTACAGGTAAAAGTATAACACGTATGTGTAAACAAACAGGTTTTAATAAAGTAATTGTAAAACACGATATAAAACATCCATCAACCATTCCTTTGCGTGGTACTTTTATCGAAAACCTAGTTAAAAAGAGCATGCAATATCCCAATTATTATTTAACAAAATGGTTTGGCATATCGGGTGATCGAATTAATGTGGAGGCTTATAAATAGAAAATCATGCGCATTATATCTGTTATATCATACCCTTTTTTACCAGCTACCACAGGAGGCGAAATTTGTACAGCAGGCTTGCTCAACGAGTTATCTAAAAACCATGAAGTAACCGCATTTACTGTTGAGCCTTATAAAAACGGATATGAATATCAAACAGGAAAAACTGAAATGGTTTATGCTATGCCGTTTAATGCCAGTCGTTATTATAACTTTAGTTTAATTGGCAAACTCAAAAAACTGGTTAAACAAAAAAAAGTTAATTGGATATTATTTGAACAACCATGGTTTGGCTGGTTAATAGTGTGGTTAAGATTAACAACCAAAAATAAAATAGCAGTACGTAGCCATAACATCGAGTATTTACGTTTTAAAAGTATGGGCAAATGGTTTTGGCAAATGCTTTACATATATGAAAAAACAACCTACAAATCAGCTCATTTAGTTTTTTTCTTGAGTGAATCAGACCGACAAAAAGCAATATACGAGTTTGATTTAAAACCCATAAACACATTGCTTACACCATATGGTGTGAGTTATGATAAACAACCAACATTAACTAATACTCAAGCCATATCAAACCTTAAAAACGAGTTAAATATTGGCACAAATGAGCAGATGATTTTATTTTTTTCTACCTTAAGTTACGCACCCAATTACGATGCAGTAAACTTTATTATAGATGAAATATATCCTCGATTAACCCAGCAAGGATTTGCTTTTAAAATTATCATTTGTGGCAAAGGATTACCCGAACAATTGGCTCAAAAAATAACAAACACGGCACACATAAACTACTTAGGTTTTGTAGAAGATATTAATTTATATATTGATGCAGCAGACATTATGCTGAACCCTATTTTAAGCGGTGGAGGAGTAAAAACGAAGGCCATCGATACCCTTGCCAGAAACCAACGTGTCATATCAACCCAAAATGGTGCAGAGGGTATTGATATTAATGTTTGCGGCAATAACCTAATTATTACCCAAGATAATAATTGGGATGATTTTGCAAATGCAATTATACAACATATCAATGAACCAAAAATTTTACCCGCTGCATTTTATCAAACATACAGTTGGAGCAATGTTGTACGCAACCTAGTTGAAAAACTTTATTAACGTTTATTGTAATGTTCTTGTGCCATTAATGCAATACTTCTCTTTACCGCTTCCTTAAAAATAACTTCTGGTTTATAAGCTGCTATTTCTTCCTGTTTAACTGTAACATTTCCGGTTGATTGACTCACTAATAAATCATTTCGGTAAATGGTACTGGCATATTGTATGGTGCACCAAGCCTCGGTATAATTAAATGTATCTTTAAATTGATTTATCTTTTGTTTATCATGAAACGACCATTTGGGATCCATGTGTTGAATCTCTAAAATAAACCCAACATCACTGGGCATATACAATAATACATCACTAAATAAATCGCCAAAAGCGCGTTTTGTTGCAAACAAATAACTCTTGTGTAAATCGGTAGTTTGAATGGTAAAGCCAGGCTCTTTCACCAAATGAGTATCATTAACCCTACTGCTGTATTTAACGTAAAGTGGTTGATCTATTTTATTGGAGGTGACACGTGCATAAGGACTAACTTCGAAATAGCCAATTTGTGTATTTACACAACCTGCAAAAAGTAATACCAACAGAAATGTATATTTGAACATAACAACAAATTTAAACGTACTGTGCAAATACCAAACTTAAAATTAGTTTTTGTTTTATTGGGGTTGATAATCTATCAAAACTGTAAAGCACAATATCGCATGGAAGTATTAGACAGTAATACATTTACATTTCATAAAGGAGTTGTACTAAGTAAAACTAGCTTTAGGGGATTGAGTGTGGTGGACGATAACACCATTTGGATAAGCGGGAGTCGCGGAACATTTGCACGCAGTTTAGATGGCGGAAAAACTTTTACTTACACCCAATTAAATGGCTACGAAAAAAGTGATTTTAGAGACATTGAAGCTTTTGATAATCAACGTGCGGTGATGATGAGCAGCGGCACTCCAGCTTATATTTTAAAAACTACAGATGGTGGCTTAACCTGGAAAGAAGTTTACAAAAACACCGATAGTGCCTACTTTTTAGATGCCATGGATTTTTGGGATGAACAACGCGGAATGATTATTGGCGACCCAATTAACGGACATTTTGTATTGCTTGAAACCAACAACGGTGGCGAAACTTGGAAAGCGTTAGATACCACCAAAATACCACGTGCAATGGATGGAGAAGCCGTATTTGCAGCTAGCGGAACGAGCTTGAGGTGTTGGGATAAAAATGAATTTGGGTTTGTTACAGGTGGCGCATCAGCGCGTAGAATAACGGGTAATACACTATTTGATAAATATGTAATACAAAATATAGGAATTGTTCATGGAAAATCATCGCAGGGGATTTTCTCTCAAACTAAATCTGGAACGCCATTTCTTGTTGGTGGAGACTACTTATGTGACAGTTGTAGTAACGTAAATGCCGCTCAACTATTTTGGCCGAAAACAAAAGATAGAAACCTCAATATTTCTTTAATAAATAATAAATATAATATTGGTTATCGCTCATGTATAGAAGAATTATCAATACAAACTTTTATAACTTGTGGCACTAGAGGAGTAGAAATAAAAACCAACAATAACAGTTGGATACAAATTTCAACCGAATCCTTCCATGTAGTGCGTAAAGCTAAAAAAGGGAATGCTGTATTTTTAGCAGGGCCTAATGGAAAAATTGCAAGGTTGCTTTATTAAAAAATCGACCAATTAAGTTATGATTAGTATTTACGGTGAACGATTAGAAGTGTCTATTTACTGCTGCTGCAATTTTACCAGCTGGCAGTTCTTCCATACAACTAACTCCATCAATACAACTACCTCTGTAAAAACATTTACAAGTTTTGTTAGGTGCAACAATTTCGCCTTTACCAAACAAATCAAACTCATAAGGATTAAAGATGTTATTCATCAACACGATTTTCTTACCTAAAGCTAATGTGATGTGCATACCCATGGTAACTTGGGTTATTACCATTTCGCAGTGGTTAACTAGGTTTATAAATTCAAACAAACTAAAATAGCCCAAATACAAAGCACCACTGCGTTGCTGTATTTCTTTGTTTCGCATATCTTCAGCTTCCCCGCCTAATAGTAAAATTTCTGCATCAGGGTGTTGTTGTTTTAAGATAGCAACCAATTCTACCCATCTGTCTATACTCCACAAACGAGTTGTCCAGCGGCCACCGCAACCTGTGTTCATGCCAATTATTTTTTTGCCTTTGGGCAAATTCCATTTATACCCTTTATCATCATGTGTATCCATTAAGTATGGTTCGCCAGCATGAGTGTGTCCACATATTTCAAAAATCTCTTGTAAGTAGCTTTTGGTATTTGCTTTACTTACATCATCAAACATACCTGTAGAAAATTTATGTACTGCTAACTCATTCATTGGTTGAATTTCATTATCCTTCAACACATAACCATATTTCTCTTTAGCATCTACTATCTTCAGTAAAGCACCAGCCTCTTTTTCTTTATCTAAGTTAATGGCAATATCCCAATGGCTATGTTGTACATACAATAAACTGTTATGATCCCATTTTAAAATCTCATCAATTTGCGATGATGGCAGGATATCGGGTGTCCAGGTAAGCCAGGTAATTTTACATTCGGGAAATTCTTTTTTAAACTTAACCACCAAAGGTGTGGTGCGAATAACATCGCCAATAGCACCCAATTTAATAATTAATATACGCTTAGAAACTTTGGTGTATGCCGAACAATCTGCACAATGAAAACCATGCTGTTTGTGTGGTTTACATGGAATATGACCTTTATAGTGAATGCAATCTGCGTTAAATTTCATCATGTTTGTTTGGCTTTGCCCTATTGGCAAGTATAACCACAAGCGACAAAAACACCAAATTAATAGGAGAACAAATAACGGCAATTTGTCAGTTAACCAAAGTTTGGAAAGCAATTTGTATCTTGCCATCACTCAATCTAACATAAACATGAAAAAAGGAACAATTATTCTTTTAGGTGTAGCAGCTTTGTTTTTGCTACTTATTTTTAACGGTTGTGGCAGTTACAACAACATGGTAACCAAACAAGAAGCCACTTCATCTGCTTGGGCACAAGTTGAAAACGTGTACCAAAGACGTTTAGATTTAATACCTAACTTGGTTAACACCGTTAAAGGAGTAGCTAATTTTGAACAAAAAACATTAACTGATGTAATTAACGCCCGTGCAAGTGCTTCTTCAATTAAGGTAGATGCCAGCAAACTTTCACCTGATCAAATTCAAAAATTCCAAGCATCGCAAGGAGAATTGAGTCAAGCATTAGGTCGCTTAATGGTGGTTGCAGAACAATACCCTCAATTAAAAGCTACCCAAAACTTTTTAGAGTTGCAGAA
>CALPIR020000081.1 GCA_943323675.2 Chitinophaga pinensis
AAAGCTTCTGCACTGCCCATTAATTTGTTCATACCACTTCCTAAAAATACAAGTCCAATTATACCTGCTAGTACCCAATTGATGATGTTTTTTGTTTTTGATGTCATTATTTTATGTTTTTAAATCAAACACAAAGGTCTGATTATTTTCCTACTTTTGTAACCAATTACAAATAAGTAAGTAGTTACAAATTGTATAGTAATGAATATTAAAGCAGAAAAACCTTGTCAAATTGTGCACTCAGCCATTCAAGACACCTTATACGTTGTAAATGGGAAATGGAAATTGGTCATTTTATCGATTTTGGTAAGAGAAGGTACCAAACGTTTTGGCGAATTAGCAAGAGAAGCAAAAATAACCCCAAGAATACTATCAAAGGAATTAACAGAACTTGAAATGAACCAGCTGGTAAAAAGAGAAGTGCAAGATACCAAGCCAATAACAGTAGAATATTCTGCCACTGAATACGCAGAAACATTAAAAGAGGTTCTTGAAGCAATGATACGCTGGGGCGAAAATCACAGAAAGAAAATTACAGGAAAGTAATTTTGCTAGTTTTGTTAGATTTTAATGCCCATGTTTCGAACGTCCATTATGTCTTTCGATAACTTGATAACACATTACTTTTAATTCATTAAGTAATGTATATAGCCATAGCTGTAATGTAATTGAAACCTTTTGCTTGATTAACTTATTTGGTGCCCATAAAGGCAATATCAGCTGTTGTAGACCCTTGGTTAATGGTTGCCACAAAAGTAAATTAATTGTTGCTACTGGTGAAAAAAAAATGTTGACCTACTACTCCTTTTCCTATTAAAGAAGCCGAACTTCCATTATAAGTTAAATCTTGCTGTAATATGCTCCCTGTAAGGTTAGATTTTGTGCCTAAAGCAATATCAGTATTTATGATTAAATCGCTGCTTACTGTTATGGTTAGTTTACCACTGCTGCCCTTGCTAACGGTCACTGCTTTGTTTGATGTTTGTGCACTACCCGATATGGTGGTAACCAAGGTGCCATTAAAAGTGCCAACCACACTGTCTCTGTTGTCGTAAACAGTTCCTACTGCAGCAGCTACTTGATCTTTGGTGCAACTTGTTAGCGTAATTGAAGCTAATCCAAAAGCCACAAAAATAAATAATACTAATTTGTTCATCATACACAATGATATAAAAAAATAATGGTAAGCTAATCACTTAACTTACCGTTTAATGTGGCCTCGTCAGGAATCGAACCTGAATCAAAAGTTTCGGAAACTTCTATACTATCCGTTGTACTACGAGGCCCTTTGTGTTGCAAATATCATCAACAAAATTCAATAACCAAACTATACTATAATTCTAGGTATTTCTAGCTGTACATTAAACTCGAAAAAGCTTTAATTAATTAAATACCCGTATTAATAAATTACCAATTACTTTGGCCATTGGTTTTTCACTATCAAGACTTGGGTTGATTTCAGTAATTTCAAAACCCACCAAGTTGGGCAGTGCTTTAAAGGTGCTCAGGAAATATACAGCTTGGTCAATGGTTAAGCCATCTTCTACAGGTGTTCCTGTTCCAACACTTATGCTGCTATCTAAACTGTCTACATCAAAACTTACATAAATGTAATCGCAGTTACTTAAGTGTTGTATGCTTTGTAGTGCTACTTGCTCAGCACCAATTCGTTTTATCTCATCGGGTCTAAAAGCCCTTATTCCTTCTTTTGCAATAATGGCTTCTTCTTCTTCTTCGGTACTACGTAGGCCAATAAATACAATGTCAGTTCCTTCTAGTTTTGGTGTTATGCCTCTTCGGCCCAAGCGCTTCAGGTTATTCCAAAGGTGCTTAGTTATTTGAACTGGATTATTTCTACCCATTTCACGGTGGTCATCGCCCATTAAAGCGGCCAATGGCATACCATGTATATTACCTGATGGAGTGGTGTATGGACTATGCAAATCAGCGTGGGCATCAATCCAAATTACACCAATACGCTGGTTTGCGTAAAAATCTTTTACACCCGAAATAAGTGCATTCGCGTTGCTGTGATCGCCACTAAAAATAAAAGGTACATGTCCAAGTTGTAATGTTTCCACTACATTATCGCAAACCTTTTGCTGAAAATTATTAATCACCTCAATGTTTTTGCCGTGAGGTGTGCTGGTGGCATCTTTTAAAGGTCTTGGTACTAAACGCGTGTAATTGTATACGTCTGTTTTTTCAAAGTTTAACAACTTTAGTTCATCGATAAGGGCCTGCGGGCCTGCTGCAGCCCCTTGTTTGCCTGCACCAAAATCACTTTCAACTGTTATTAGCTTAAATCGCTCATCACGCATAAAAAACCACAAATGGTAAGGCACAAGTATACATAAAAATAAGGTAAAAGCACTTTGTTGGATATCATAATAACTTTAGGTAATGGTTTATTTTTGTGTTTTTTTTGAAGAAATATAGCGCCCGTTTTACTCATGCCTCAAAATACAAATTATGTTCTTATGGTTAAACCGATAAGTTTCACCTTTAATACTGAAACATCAGGCACCAACGCATTTCAACGCAGCGATCAAACCACCTTATCAAGTCAAAACTTAGCTTTGGCAGAGTTTAATGAATTGGTGCAATTGCTTAAAGATAATGGCGTGCAGGTAACCGTGGTTGATGATACAGAACAGCCCTTTACACCCGATAGTATTTTTCCTAACAATTGGTTTAGCACACACGAAGATGGTACTATGGTAGTTTATCCGCTTTTTGCACCAAATAGAAGGGCAGAACGCAGAGCAGACATAGCCCAAATGATTAGTGATGGCTTTGTGATGAATGATATCTTGGATTTAACCCCTGCCGAAAATGAGGGCAAGTTTTTAGAAGGTACAGGAAGTATGGTGCTTGATAGAGACTTGCGCATTTGTTATGCATGTATTTCGCCACGTACCGATAAAAGTTTGTTGGTGGAGTTTTGTAATAAAATGGGTTACGAATTAATTTCATTTACTGCTTTAGATGCTAATAAAAATCCCATTTACCATACCAATGTGGTAATGAGTGTAGGCGATCAATTTATGGTGGTTTGTTTTGATTGTATGCCCAATGCAGAGGAGCGTCACATTATAAAACAATCTACATCAAAAGAAGTAATTGAAATTACATTGGAACAGTTAAATAATTTTGCGGGCAATATGCTGGAATTGCTTAATGATAAAGGCGAACATTTGTTAGTAATGAGCAGCCGAGCATACGGTTGCCTTACTCCGCAACAAATTACAAGTATGGAAAAACATGCACGTATTATTCATTCGCCACTTACAACCATAGAAAACTTGGGCGGAGGTAGTGCACGTTGCATGATTGCAGAGATTTTTTTAAATAAGAAAAAGGCAGGATAGGGTTGTGGTTCTTTATCTTATACTGTAATAACCAACTTATAATTTAATAATTACCATACTTAACAAACCACTTAGCATAATCACTTTATATAAAGCACTTAACCTACTAAAGTCTGATTTTACATCAGCTTTTAATAGGAGGTAAGTAGTTACAATTAAAGGTACTACTACAAATAATAACATGTAAAACGTGTAAAATATTTGTCCGTAACTGTGTCTAAAAGGTATAAGTGAATTGGCAATAAATGTATGGGTAAACAATAAGATGGTATAAATTAAAACCAAACCAATAAGTACTTTTTTGGTTTTACGCACACCTAAAACAATGGGCAATGTTTTACAGTTAAATTTACTATCGCCACGTAAGTCTTCTGCATCTTTTACAATTTCGCGTATCAGGCTTATGCCAAATGCAAACAAAGCATAAACCCATACCAAATAACTAGAAATTTGCTGGTTAAAAAGCGGTAAAATAGCAATTACAAAAGCGCTTAAAGCTCCTACTAATAAGTTACCGCTTAAAAATTGTTTTTTAAAATGTACGCTATATAACCACAACATTACCATACAAACAACCACCATCAAACCTATGTATCCACTTAGGTAAAAACCACCAAGAAAAGCCAATCCATTAAATATAAAGTGTAACAACATGGCCCACCTGCGCGAAATAATTTTACCAATTACTACTTTATTTGGCTTGTTGGTAAGGTCTATGTTAATGTCATGGTAATCGTTAATAATGTAACCTGCCGCTGCAGTTAATATTACACATGCACACAACAATAAAAAACGTGGTTGAAGTAAATCTTCAGGTGTTAAATAATCTGTTAGGCAGTAATAACTAATTGCTAATGTAACCAACATAATGATTAAATTGTTGGCACGTGTTATTTGTAAAAAGGCAAATAGTTTTTGCATGTATTAATGAAGCTTAATTAAATTACTCTAAATGGGTTACTCCACCGCTTATTATAAATTTCATCACATCGGCAGAGTTACCATCAAACGGTTTTACCTTGTCATTATTAACCAAAAACAAGTTACCGCTAAATGCATAAGAGTGCGGAAAATATACAGCACACATGCCAGGTAAATTTAAAGCGGAAAGGTTGGTTTGTGTAATAAATCCGGGCTTAAAAACGCCTTGCGACATTTCAACAAGTACGGGTGTATTGAACTTCTTTTTATCACCCACAAATGCTTCCATAAAATCTTTTACACTGGTGTAAATTATTTTAACAAAAGGAATTTTAGAAAGTACATCATCCATTAAGCTGAATAAAGGTTTGGTAATTAAACTGCTTCCAATAAATCCTAAAAATGTAATTGATACCACCACAATTAAAAAACCTACAGCGGGTATACCAACATTAACGTAATCATCTAGTGTTACCACAATACTGCGCACAATACTAAATGTTACAGCAAATGGCAATACAATTAACAAACCACGTAAAAAGTAGTTAATTAGTTTAGCCAAACGTTGGCGTAGGTTTATTTTAATTTTATCTTTTGTAGCTCCCATGTTATTCTAAATCTAAAGCTAGTAATTTACGTAAATCGTTAAGCAGCGGATTACTTTCTGCCATGAGTTCAAACTTCTCATCAGCTGTAAAAGCACGTTTGTATGCTACAGAACTAATTACTTTTATATTGATATCGAAATTAGTATTTCTTAGGTTTTTACGTAAAAAAGGAATGGCATTTATGCGCTCTTCTTCAAACATTTCACTTTCATGTTGAGATGCCAATATAATAACAACAGTTCCATCATTTTGTATTTCCCAAGTTGCATTTCGAAAAATAACCCACAAACTCATTTTCTTTTCGGCTTCAATATGGGCTAAATAATTACTCCAAACGCGGCCAAATGATTCTGTAGTAACAGGAGTCTCTTCATCTTTTACCACTAAGATCTCTTCTGCGTCAGATTCTTCTTGTTTATCGGCCTCCTGTTTTTTGTTTAAAGCTATTTGTTGTTTAAGTTTTTCAATACTGCTTAAGCCTGTTTTAGGCAAGGGATTAGGTAATAAATTTACTTTAGGGGAAATAGGGGGCGCTATACTCAAAGTAACTTCGGGAATTATTGGTGTAGTTGGAGTTGTTGCAGCAATTTTTTCGAAAATAATAGGCTCTTTAAGTGGTGTATTTACAATAGTTGTTGTATCAGCAATCGGCTCTTGTTTTATTAAGGGTTGATCGCCATTATTGGCTAAGATTTTTTTTTTAGTGCGGCTGCATCAAGCACCGATTGAATGTGGCAAAGCTTCATTAAAGCGAGCTCTACATGCAAGCGTTGGTTCTTACTTGATTTATAATCGAGCTCACATTTATTAAGCAAGTTTAATCCATTTAATAAAAGCCCCTGGCTGCATTGCGCTGATTGCGACATAAACTTTTGAGCAACACTTTTTGCTACTTCAAGTAACTTTATGGTGTTCTCATGTTTGCACATCATGAGGTTACGAAGGTGATCAGCGAAGCCACTTAAAAAATGTTGTGCATCAAATCCGCTGGTTAAAATTTCGTCAAACAACACCAACATATTAGGCAAATCGTTGGCCATCATAAAATCAACAGCACGGAAATAATAATCGTAATCAAGAATATTTAAATTCATGATCACATCTTTGTACGTAATATTTTTACCGCTAAAACTTACAATCCTATCAAAAATAGAAAGGGCATCACGCATGGCTCCATCTGCCTTTTGAGCAATAACATGCAATGCTTCTTCTTCGGCTGTAATGCCTTCACTGGCACAAATTGTGCGCAATTGGATAACCGCATTTTCAATGCTAATTCTATGGAAATCAAAAACCTGACAACGAGATAAAATAGTAGGTAAAATTTTATGCCGCTCAGTAGTTGCTAAAATAAATTTGGCGTATGCTGGTGGTTCTTCTAAGGTTTTAAGAAATGCATTAAAAGCCTGAGAGCTTAACATGTGCACCTCATCAATGATATATATTTTGTATTTGGCACCTTGTGGAGCATAACGCACTTGGTCAACCAATCCTCTTATGTCATCAACACTGTTATTACTGGCAGCATCAAGTTCGTAAATATTAAAACTTGCATTGCTATTAAAAGATTTGCAACTTTCACACTCGTTACATGCTTCAAAATCGGCACCTATGTTTTCGCAGTTTATGGTTTTTGCTAAGATACGTGCACAGGTAGTTTTACCCACACCACGCGGACCACAGAATAAAAAAGCATGCGCTAAGTGATTATTCTTAATCGCATTTTTTAATGTGTGGGTGATGTGCTCCTGTCCAATAACGCTATCAAAAGTTCCCGGCCTATATTTTCGTGCCGAAACCACAAAGTTTTCCATGCCGCTAATTTATCATTTAATACCAAATCTTGCACACATGTTGATGAATTGTTTTTGCTTGGGATAGAGGAGGTACTATTGAATTGCTGCTAATTGGCTTGTGCCTTAATGGCTTCGGTCAAATATTAGCAGATAATTGTTATAATCTTTTATTCTCTTGGGTTGATTTCTAATTTAATTTCTAAATCAAAACGCATTATTTATGTTCGTGCTATATGCTTTATAACATTGAAACTGGTTTTAATTTTCCATGGATATCAATTGTAAGAACACTTATTTTTTGTGTAAATTATGGACTATTGATAGGTTTTAATAAATTTACACACCATAGCAAATACACATGATTAAAAAGATAGCATTCGTATTTATAATTTGTTTTACGTTTTCATTCGCAATAAATGCCCAACAGCTCAATCGTTTTGTTCCTACTGTTTTGGTTGAGTTTTATACTTCTGAAGGTTGTAGCAGTTGTCCGCAAGCTGATGCTTTTGCCATGCAAATTAGAGCCATTGCCGACTCATCAAAACTTCAGGTGCACACAATTGATTATCATGTAGATTTATGGAACCAATCTGGTTGGGTTGATCCATTTTCTGATTCGTTGTATACCAAACGACAGGAAATGATGGCTTTAGCCAATAACCAACGAGCTATGTTTACTCCCATGGTATTTGTAAATGGCAAAGGGGCATTACCCGCAGGTGCAAAAAATGAAGTAGGTAAATTAATAGAAAACTTTACCCGTAAACCCGCAGCACATTATTTGTTGATGTCTGCCTCTTGGAGTCCTGAAAGTAAAACCATGTTGTTTGATTATGAAATAAATGGCAAGTCCGATAGTTTAGATATATATTTTGTATTGGTTCAAAAAGAAGCCACAAGTATTCCTAATGCAGGAGAAAACAAAGACATTAAACTCAGCCATCATAACGTAGTTCGTAAAGTTGTAAGTAGCGATATGGTTAATGCGAAGGGAACATTACCTATGTTATTTCCAGTGCCAAATGTTGATTTCGATAAGTATGCGGTTTTTGGTTTTATACAGCACAAAAACAGCAAACAAATACTTGCATGTCAAGTAATGGAGTTTAACCAACGCCAAGAAATCAAATAAAATACCCAAATAAAAAAATAGCCGCATCAATGTATTTGGTGCGGCTATTTTTATTTATAAACTGTTGTATTAAGTGAAACGTGGGTCGGTTTCCATTACATGGCCACACTTTTTGCAAGTACGCAACTCTTCGCTACCATAATATGTTTTAAAGCGAGGTAAGAAGTCTTTTTCAATATCCTGCAATTCAAAATAATCAGCATGAAGCGGGTTATTACATTTTTCGCAAAACCACAATAGGCCATCATTAAATCCTTTTCCTGCTCGAATACGCTCAATTACCAATCCAATAGAACCTTCTGAGCGCACAGGTGAATGTGGCGTTTTAGGCGGACACAAAAACATATCGCCTGGGCCTAAATGAATTTCACGTGATGCACCATCTTCTTGTATTCGAACAGTAATGTTGCCTTCTAGTTGGTAAAACAACTCTTCGGTTTCATTGTAATGATAATCTTTACGGGCATTTGGGCCACCCACAATCATTACAATAAAGTCTGTTCCTTCAGGATATAAGTTTTTATTGGCAATAGGTGGTTTTAATAAATGACGGTTTTCGTCAATCCACTTTTGTAAATTAAAAGGCCCTCTAATCATAATATAGCTTTGTTAAATCATTGGCAAATTAACATGTTCAATTAGCAATTACAAGGTGGCTTAATTATTAAGTCATAATTTAATAATTTGTAGGCATCACCTTTAAGGAAATAACTAATACCCGTACTTTTCTTTCCAACGTTGTTGTAAAAACGCACGTTGTTCTGTTTCGCGGGCGTTATCGCCTGGTTCGTAAAAGGCTTTTCCAATTAATCCATCAGGTAAAAATTCAACAGCTACGAAGTTGTTTTCATAATCGTGCGCATATTTATAATCTTTTCCATAACCCAATTCGTTCATTAGTTTGGTTGGGGCATTTCGCAAATGCAATGGCACGGGTAATTGCCCTGTTTTATTAACCAAATCCATAGCTTGGTTTATGGCTAAATATGCAGCATTACTTTTGGGGCTACAAGCTAAATAGGTGGCACACTGACTAAGAATAATTCGGGCTTCGGGCATACCAATAATATTTACCGATGCAAATGTTTGGCTTGCAACAAGCAATGCATTTGGGTTTGCGTTGCCAATATCCTCACTGGCTAAAATCAGCATTCTTCGTGCTATAAATTTAACATCTTCGCCACCAGTAAGCATACGTGCTAACCAATAAACTGCGCCATTAGGGTCGCTGCCTCTTATAGATTTAATAAAGGCCGAAATAATATTGTAATGTGCTTCGCCACCTTTATCGTGTAGGGCAATATTTTGTTGTAAGGTATCTTTAACCAGTTTATTGGTAATATTTATCTCTTGCTCTGGTTGATTGGCTAATATTTCAAGTATGTTTAGCAACTTGCGTGCATCACCTCCCGAAAATAAAAACAAGGCTTCGTTTTCCAATAGGTTTATTTGCTTTAGCTTCAATACCTCATCTTTGGAAATGGCTTGATGGGTTATTTTAGTTAACGCATCAACATCTAATTCTTTTAAAATATATACTTGGCATCTAGAAAGCAATGCATTGTTTACCTCAAACGAAGGGTTTTCGGTTGTAGCACCAATCAAAACGATACGGCCGCTTTCTACTGCACCTAATAATGCATCCTGCTGACTTTTATTAAAGCGATGGATTT
>CALPIR020000082.1 GCA_943323675.2 Chitinophaga pinensis
AGTTTTTAAATGATAATGGCGAACTGATTAAAATAGCTTGGCAAAAACAACATGTGATTGAACACGAATTTAAAAGTGGGTTGTTGAGTTTACGTCTAGGCGATGTCTTTCCAGCCCAGCAATTGGATATTACCGACAAAGATTTTATTAAAAGATACAAACAAGCTTATCCGCGCACATTTGTACAACGTTTAAATATGTCGGCTGCGGGTGTTGTGGCAACTTCATTGCTATTGTTGTTATTGGTTTTGTGGGCTTCGTATGTTTGGTTATTGCCTGCTATTGCTACTTATGGCGCAAAGGTTTTTCCTAAAGATTACGAGATTGAATTAGGACAAAAAATGTATCAATCTGTATTGGAAGGTGAGCAAATTGATTCATCTAAAACCATGGCCATCAATCAATTTTTTAACCAACTTAAAATAGATAAAAGTTATCCTGTAAAAATTACAGTTGTAAAATCAAACATTACCAATGCGTTTGCATTGCCGGGTGGAGGTATTGTAGTGTATGATGCAATAATAAATAACATGAGCTCGCCCGAACAATTGGCTGCTTTATTGGCTCATGAATATTCGCATGTTGAACTTAAACATGCTACAAGAAATCTGTTTAGAACCTTATCTGGGTATTTGTTTTTATCGGTTATTTTTGGTGATATGAGTGGGGTAGGAGGTGTATTAATTGAAAATGCCCACCAACTACGAAACCTTAGTTATAGCAGAGAATTGGAAACTGAAGCAGATAATCAGGGCTTAAAAGTATTGAAGCATAATAACCTTAATTATATGGGTATGATTGATTTGTTTGAATTACTAAAAAAAGAAAGTAATGGAGTTGAAGTAAATGAACTCATTAGCACACATCCTGATTTAGATAATCGCATCCAAAATGTACACGATTTTGCCAAATTATACCCATATCAAATATTACCCAATGATTCTTTAAATATATACTTCAATCAAATTAAAAATAATTGGAATGAGTAACCCTAATTTACCCATACTTGTTAAAAACGCAGCACAAAAGTTAGGCGAGTATTTTGAGCATGATTTAATTGCTCAATCAACTACCTACCAGCAATTACACGAGCGGTTAACTGAATTGATTGTTTATCTGTTGCTGCATAAAATGGAACTTTTATTACAGGTGCTTTATCGGGTTGATGTATTTGAAAGAGATACCAAGGCTGCATTTGCTCAAAACGACCCTAAACTAGTTGCTCCTGAGTTGGCTAAGTTAATTATAGATAGGGAGTTGAAAAAGGCCGAAACCAGAATTAAATATAGGTAAGGTTAATATGACACAAAACATTTGGCTTAATACCTACAAATAGATAAGTTCGCCCCTTGAATTTTTATAAACTATAAATGATAATCATCGTATTTTTAATTGCACATTGGTACATCTCTTTGTTTTGCCAAACGTTTTATTTACACCGTTATTCTGCGCACAAAATGTTTACTATGAATCCTTTTTGGGAAAAATTCTGGTACGTTTTTTCTTGGTTAACACAAGGTACTTCTTATTTAAATGCTCGTGCATATGCCATTTTACATCGTATGCACCATGCATACAGTGATACAGAAAAGGATCCACATACGCCTCAGTTTTTTAAAGAAGTTTTTACCATGATGATGCACACGCGTGACGTTTACAACGGAGTATTGCGTGGTACCATTCAAATTGAAGAGAAGTTTGACAAAAATTTTCCTGTATATCCTGTAGTTGATAAAATTGCGGATAGTTGGTTTTCTCGTTTAGGGTTTGCTGCTTTGTATACGTTATTTTACATTCAATTTGCTACATCACCTTGGATGTTTTTATTGCTACCCGTTCATTTTTTAATTGCGCCAATTCAAGGAGCTGTTGTTAATTGGGCAGGTCATAAATACGGATATCGTAATTTTCCTGGAGAAAAAGACCATTCTAAGAACACATTAATTATTGACTTTTTAATGTTGGGTGAGTTATTTCAGAATAACCATCACCACGCAGGTGCTCGTCCAAACTTTGCTGCCAAATGGTGGGAGATTGATCCAGTTTATCCATTTATCAAATTATTTGACGCGATTGGAATGATTAAGTTGATACCTATTAAATCAACTGGCAAATAATTTACAAATAAGTTGTTTTCAAAAATGCCCTCGAATTTTTCGAGGGCATTTTTTTTAATAAATCATTTCAATACACTGTATATCTAATGCCTAAAATAACCCTTCGCCCTTGAAGTGGCGCATAGTTATAACTTGGGTCGAAAGTGTATGCATTTGGATTGTTTTGATTTACGTTTTTATCAAACGGATCGAAGGCACGCATTATAGGGTTTTGAGGCATGAAGTTAAATACGTTTTTAATACCCAGATAAACCTGCCAATTGTTTTTGAGTTTTTGGGTTAGCTGTACATTTTGTATGCTAAACCAAGGAGAATATTCTGGTCTGAAATCGTTTGGTAAAACGGGTAAACGCATTGGGCTGTATACCTGTCCAGTATAATCAATGGTTAAGTTAATTTTACGCAGTGTGTAACTTAATTGAAATGTGCTACTAAATTTGGGGGCGTGTATTTGAACCGATTTTTGATTGATGTTGTTGATGTCTTTTTCTATTTTAAAAACATCCATCCATGTTGCACCTATGTTTAACTTCAAAGGAAATCCAAGAGTTATATCTGTATTCAAACTTAACCCCCTACTAATAGCATAACCATTTAAATTATCATAAATAATTTTATTCGGGTCGGTATCATAGTCGGCAATAATGCGGTTGCTAAAGTAAGTGTAAAATGCAGAAGCATCTAAGTTTGCAAACCCTTTTCCTTTACTAATAAAACGTGTGTAGTTTACATTTCCGTTCCAGCTTTGTTCAGGTTTTAACGATGATTGTATAATTACTTCACGCGCTCCTGTTAAAGCCGCATGGTCTTCGGTAAATAAATTCACAACCCTAAATCCGTTTCCTAAGCTTAGCCTTATGGTGTTAAATTTATTGGGTTGAATTTTGTAATTAATTCTAGGTGAAAAGATAGATCCATGTTGTTTGTAATAATCATATCGTGCACCTAACAATAAAGTTTGAGTAGATGTGAGTGTTATTTCATCTTGCACAAATATGCCGGGTAAATAAATTACAGATGGTTTGTTGTTTAAACTTAAATCGGCAGTAGCTGGTGTATTATCGTCATAATTGGTGTAGCGTAATCCTGCGCCCATCATTACATCATGCCTTAAACCAATTTTATGGTTATGCACCAATTGCGCAAAACCAACTTGCTGCGTGGCCAAGTATGCTGTTGTTCCGTAGTAAGAGTTTTGGTGGTGGTAATTGTAACTATACATCAATTTTATTTTTTGTGTTGTTGGCAATTCATAGTTACCAATTACTTCAGCACGTTGGGTAAAAATACTTTCGCCATATATACTATCACCACCTCTATACTTTTTTTGCCATTGTGTTTGTCCACCCCAACGATCTTCATAAAACAACCTAATAGCGATATTGGCTTCTCTGTTATTTTTTCGGGTAAAAGCATATTTATTAAATACCGAAATTCTGTTTTGTAAAGTTACATCTGTAAAGCCATCTTTGTTTTTATCTATGCGGTTGTTAAAATTAAAATAGTTTGCGCTAAGCAATGATGATACTTTTTTATTGTCCCATTTTATAGCTGCATCTGTATTATACTCACCATAACTTGTGGCAAATTGATCGAAAGACAACAGCGGTGCTTTTTTAGGATTTTTGGTGATGACATTAATAATACCTGCAACAGCTTCGCTACCGTACAATGTACTAGCGGGTCCTTTTACAATTTCAATCCTATCAACCACACTATTAGGTATACCCATCATGCCATAAACAGTGCTCAACGAACTTACAATGGGCATCCCATCTATTAATATTAAAGTGTAGGGGCCTTCCATTCCGTTTATATGAATATCGCCTGTGTTGCATACGTTACAATTCATTGTCGGTTGCACTCCGTTTACCATCGATAGTGCATCAAACAAATTATTAGAAACGTTCTTTTGAAAAAACTTAGGTGTATAGATTTCAACTGAAACTGGGCTATTAAGTTTACTTACCTCCTTAAGCGTGCCAGTAACTGTAACCTCGTTTAATGAAGTTTGTGAAACATCTAACGATAGGTTTAGGTTAATGGTTTCGTTGCCTTTAGCCACCACTCTTTTATATTTGGTTTCGTACCCTAAGGCAGAAATTACTAATGTGTATACTCCTGATTGAGTTAGTTTTAAAGTGTAAAACCCATCATTGTTGGCAACTGTCCCTTGGGATGTCCCTTTTATGCCAACTGTCGCAAAACCAATAGCTTCACTACCATGTGTTATTACGCCTTTAACAATTGTATGTTGCGCGTGGCTTTGCAACACGAATAAAACGTAAGTAATTAGCCAAAAGAATCTTGCTTTCATTATTATGGTAGCAAAAATATGAATTTAGGCTTATCTAAAAAATATATTATATTAATTTAACTTATTCGGTCATGTAGGTTAAAATAAAGCCATCCAATAATTCATCATGTATATCGTAAAATATGGGTGTATTTATGTGTAAGCAGCCTCTTAATTGAGGTTGTTGGGTAAAAATGGTCATGTGTTTTTTAAAGTCCAATTCTTTTTGACCGTAAAATTTGTACAAGGTTTCTTTTGCGCTCCAAATCAGGGTTTGATCGTGTATAAGATTAGAGGTTTGTTGTAACATTTCTTCTTCGGCACTATTTATAAATTTATGTGCCACTCTTCCAACTCGTTCATCAACTTTCTCTAAATCAAGTGCTACATTTTTAAATTTACTAAACATAACTGCTGCATAATTACTGCTATGGGTAACAGATAAATGGTATTTTTCTCCATTAATCAACATGCTTGGTTTGTTATAATTATCTTTTTTAATTTCAACCAAGGCATCTAATCCAAAATATGTTGTAATTGCCGCGCGACTGGCTAACCAGTGCAAACTATGTTTGGGGGATGTAGTTTGTTCGTCAGTTAAATTAAACAAATATTTATTTAACGTTTCTGCATCTTCGGTAATTTTCCATACCAATAAAAAGGTATTTTCGCCCGAAGTAAAAGTTTTAACTATTGCCATGAGTGTAATTAACATTACGAAAGTAGCACATTTTAGTGGACATAATGGTCCAATTTATTCGTTATGTTTAGCTATTAATACAAACGAATTTTACAGTGGAGGAAACGATGGATATGTTGTGCTTTGGAATAAAGAAACCAAAGGCGATGGTAAGTTGTTGGTTCAAGTTAATCGTCCTGTTTATTCTCTATGTTTTGATAAAGCGAATAGTTTACTGTTTTGTGGAGCAGCAAGCGGTAATTTACATGTAGTTGATTTATTGGCAGGCAAAGAAATTAGAAATATTGAAGCACACACATTAGGTATTTTTGATATTAAAATGCACAATAACGAGTTGATAACTTGTGGTGGTGATGGAGCTGTAAAAGTTTGGAGTTTACCTGATTTAAAATTACTTCACCACCATCAAGAGAGTACAAAAAGTGCACGTTGTATAGGTCTCAATATCAAACAAAATTTAATGGCTGTGGGTTATAGCGACCATAAAATACGCGTATTTCAACTAAGTGATTTTACTTTGTTAAATACCCTAGATGCACACACCAATTCGGTATTTACAGTAGCTTTTACTAACGATGGTAAGGAGTTAATAAGTGGTGGACGAGACGTGATGATGCGAAGTTGGTTAGTTAATCAAAACTACAAATTAGATGTTGATGTGGCTGCGCATAATTTGCATATAAATCACATTGCATTTAACCCCAGTGGGAAATTATTTGCATCTGTTAGTATGGATAAAACGGTTAAAATTTGGTCAACAGAAAATTTCCAATTGCTAAAGGTAATTGACAAATTGAAATCTGATGGCCACTTGAGTAGCGTAAACAAATGTCTTTGGTTTGATGACGAAACCCTTTTAACAGGAAGTGATGATAGAACCATTATGATTTGGAAGATAGAACCAGAAAAATTATAAATTGCATTGAAACATGAGTACCATAAATCAAATTATAAAACACTTAGAACAGTTCGCTCCAACTATTTATCAAGAAAGTTATGATAACTGTGGGTTGCTAACGGGAGACGCTACTTGGGAATTAACAAAAGTTTTGGTAACATTAGATTGCACCGAAGCAGTGGTTGATGAAGCCATTGCAAAAGGATGTAATTTAATTGTGGCGCATCATCCCATAATTTTTGGTGGACTAAAAAAAATAAATGGTAAAAACTATGTGGAGCGAACGGTTATCAAAGCCATAAAAAATGACATTGCTATTTATGCCATTCACACCAATTTAGATAACATGCAATTTGGTGTTAACCATAAAATTTGCGAAAAATTAGGGTTGATAAATACACAAATTTTAGTCCCCAAATCGGGCATGTTAAAAATGTTATGTGTGTATGTGCCTCAAGCACATTTACAGGTGGTTCAAGAAGCTTTATTTAATGCAGGAGCGGGTGATATTGGCAACTATAGCGAGTGTAGTTTCTACGCCACCGGAATGGGAACTTTTAAGGGCAATGAGCACAGCCATGCATTTGTAGGAAAAATAGGTGAGCGGCATCAAGAACCCGAGTACAAATTAGAAGTAGTGGTGGATGATTCCAAGTTAGATAAAGTGATATCGGCCTTGAAAAGTGCCCATCCTTACGAAGTAGTCGCGTTTAATGTTTATACCATAATGAACCCGAACAACACCATTGGAAGCGGTATGATAGGCGAGTTGCCTGAAGATTTAAATACTGAAGACTTTTTAAAACACCTAAAAAGTGCCATGAACCTTACTTTGGTGAGGTATACACCGTACAGTAAATCAATTAAAAAAGTTGCTGTATGTGGTGGTTCAGGAAGTTTTTTACTTAAAAATGCCATTGGTGCTCAGGCAGATGCTTTTGTTACGGCAGATTTTAAGTACCACGAATTTTTTGATGCCGAAAATCACTTAATGATCGCGGATATTGGTCATTATGAGAGTGAAATTTTCACAATTAACTTATTAGCTGATGAAATTGTAAAAAAATTCCCTACTTTCGCGGTCATTTTATCAGAGATTAACACGAATCCAATAAACTATTATATTTAAATTATGGCTGCTAACACAGAGTTAACCGTAGAACAGAAACTTCAAGCACTTTACAAGCTTCAAGTTATCGACTCGAAAATAGACAAATTAAGATCGGTACGTGGCGAATTGCCAATGGAAGTTGCAGATTTGGAAGATGAATTGGCTGGTTTAGAGACACGCAGCGAGAATCTTGAGGCAGAAGTAAAACAAATGGAGGCATCTATTTCGGCTAATAAAACCAAAATAATGGATGCTAAAGCCAATATTAAAAAATACGAAAAACAGTTAGAGAACGTAAAAAATAACCGTGAATTCGATGCTTTAAACAAAGAAATTGAAATCGCTGGGTTAGAAGTTCAGGCTGCAGAAAAACGTATTAAAAATTTACAATTTGACATTGAGCAAAAGAAATCTTCAAAAGAAGGTTTAATTGCTGAATTGGAAGGTCGTAACATTGATCTTAAAAACAAAAAAGGTGAATTAGATAACATTGTTGAAGAGACAGAAAAAGAAGAAAGAGAATATCTTGTGCTGCGTGAAAAAGCAACTGTAGGTATCGAAGCTCGTCTTTTAAATGGCTATAATGGTATTCGTGGAAACGTTAAAAATGGTATTGGTATTGCTATCATTGAACGTAATTCTTGTGGTGGTTGTTTCTCAAAAATACCACCTCAACGCCAAGCTGATATTCGTCAACGCAAAAAGATTTTGGTTTGCGAACATTGCGGACGCGTTTTGGTTGACCCGCAATTAGCTGAAGAAATTACTTTGTAAATAATTATTATAGTTTTTAAACTATGATATGTATTAAAGGAGCACGTATGGTTATTACCTTGGTGCTCCTTTTTTTGTGCCCTTTACTTAAGGCAAGCATTCAACATCACTTTTATTTTTCTCCAGTTTGCATAGAGGCCCAAAAACATATTGCGTCCCTCCGTTTAAATAAAGCCCAGCAACTCTTACAAGCAGAAAAGAAGCTTCACCCAGATAATGTTGCCATACTATTTCTTGAAAATTATATCGATTACTATAGGTTAATTACTTCGCAGGATTACAGCAACATTAAAAAGATGGAGCAATTAAAAGACGAACGATTAAAAGTAATTCGGAAGATATCTCCTAAATCACCCTATTTTTTATACGCCCAGAGTGAAATTAATTTGCAATGGGGTTTTATCAAAAGTTTTAATCAAGAATATTTGGGTGCAATGCTTGATTTCAGAAATGCCTATCAAATGGCAAAAGAGAATTATGAAAAGCACCCTGAATTTAAACCTAGTCTAAAAACAGTAGGCTTGTTCAAGGCTTTATTGGGTACCATACCTAATAACTATAAATGGATTTTAGGTGTGGCTGGTTTAAGTGGCGATTTTGATGGGGGTATGCAATTAATACAGCGCTATTTTAAAACAGATAACTACCAAGAATTTATATTGGATAAACAAAGCAGTGAGTTTTATTATACCTTGTTTATGCTCAATTTTGGAGATAAGCAAAAGGCTTGGCTATTTTGCAATGAACACACAGCCGACCATAATACCAATTTAATGAGCGTTTATTTACGTTCGTTCACAGCAAGTAAAGTAGGTAAAAATGATGATGCAATTCTTGTATTGCAACAACGCCCTAAATCTATCGATTATGAACCTTTTTATGCATTAGACTACATGCTAGGACTATGTAAGCTAAATAGGCTAGATGATGATGCTGAGCAAAATTTGAAACGTTTTGTTTCTTTTTACAAAGGTAAAGTGCTTATGAAAGATGCTTACCGCAGAATTAGCTGGTGTTACTTATTAAAAAACGATATTGATAAGTTTAAAATTTATCGTGAACTAAGTAAACGCTATGGTAATGGCAATAACGAAGAAGATAAAAATGTGCTGCATGAAACAGAGCAAGGTGTTCTGCATGATTTGGTTGTTTTAAAATCTCGTTTATTATTTGATGGAGGATACTACCAAAGAGCTGAAGAAACGATTAAAAAGAGGGATGTTAATCAACTTAAAACTGATTATCAAAAACTTGAATATCATTACCGTTATGCCCGTATTTTACATGAGCAAAACAAATACTATAGGGCTATTGATTATTATACTTACGTAGTTAAAAATGCGCCAGTAAACACACCATATTATTTTGCTCCATATGCTTGTTTGCAAATGGGGTATATCTATCAAAAAATGGGTTTTGGCCAATTGGCAAAATCTCATTTTAGTAAGGTTGAATCATACACCAAAGCCGAATACCACGAGGGTATAAAAGTTAAATCGAATAAAGAGTTGCAGAAACTTAAATAACAGCGGTATGCTTTTTAACCAACTTAAACTTATCTTAGTATCATGAAA
>CALPIR020000083.1 GCA_943323675.2 Chitinophaga pinensis
ACTTACTGTATTGTGATAGAATAGACTTTGGCTTATAGAGGATAAGTAAATACCATAAATTGTTCCACCGCCTTTAATATCCGCAATTAAGTTGTTTGCAACCAATATTGGCCTACCAGTTGCGGCAATTTGAAAATACATCGCATAATAAGTATTGGTATTTATCTGCAACATTTCAAAAGGTTTCAAAATTTTGTTGTTCACAAAGGTATCAGCCGAGAGGTAGGTGAAATTTATTCCATAAAATGTTGATGGCGATGCCTTAGTAGGTCGAGAAATTTCATTGTTTTTTATCAAACTCCCGGTAACTCCATAAGCGTATATGCCATATATGGTAAAGTCCCTGATGATATTATCTTGGATGACATATCCGTTATTTGTTCCATCTGTATTGTTAGCCATAACAGAAATCCCGAAATATGGGCCTCCTGAAGAGTTACCCAAAATGGTGTTGCCAATAAATTTATTAAACAAACCAGTATTAGGACCGATGTTTGATGCACTACTTAAACTTGATGATACTGCAATTCCAGCTGAAAGTGAACTTCCAGTAACTGACGATATATCAATGTTACAACCTAAAATATTTACATAGTCAGATCCAGTTGTAAGCAGATAGCCAACACCATAACTTGCATTTAGCGATTTTATGTGCAGTTGGTTAAAAGTAACATAATCGGTTCCAATTACGTTAATTATACCTATCAATCCGCTGTTGGTATTATTAAACTCTACTCTGTTACCATTACCATTAAAGGTTATTGTATTTGTTGCACTTGCTCCTGGAACCATTGCAAGAAATACTTGATTAACATACGGTCCTGAATTGGCTACGACATTAAAAGTTACTGCTCCGCCAATGCCTCCCATACTCATATAATCGGCAAGTCCGCTTAAAGAAGTAAAATTACTTGTACTGGCAGCAGCACCTTGGTTTATGCTATAAATACCTCCTGGTAACAAACAGGCGGTTGATTTGCTCATGCTGTTGTTGGTTGTATTTGGTTCTGTGGTATTATTTGGATTACTAATCGTGTAAGAAATATTATAAACTGTACCAACCTGTGCATTAATTGTTCCTAATGTAATGGTACTTGATGTAGCTCCTCCTGCTAAAGATCCAGTAAAGTTGACAGGTGTTTGTGATACTCCATTTACAGTCCAATTAATGGTTGCCGAGGTAATGGTTGTGGTACCTGCATTACGCATAGTAGCGGTAATATTTTGGATGCCCGAAGCGTATGGAGCTACTGGCACGTTTAAGCTATTGTACGCAACATCTAATGCAATTGGGGCCGCTTCATATGCACCGATATCTATTGGTGATGTTCGGTTAACACCATTAACATCTTTGGTGATGTGCGGCATGGCAACACCGTTACCATTAAACCAACCATCTTGTGGTGCAAAATTGCGTGTAAGTGGATTTATAAAGTTGGGATTAAAGTCAGAACTTGTATTGTCTGCCACACCCATATATGCGCTGTATTGGCTGTATGTATTGTAATCTAATCCATTAATGTTAGCCATTTTATAGCTTGATGCCAAGCCATAATATGAGTTTTTCCCAAGGTCGGTACCTGTGTTAAATGTACCTGATATATATATAGAATAGAATAAACCAACTGTGCTAGTCCTTGCATTATAGAATATATTGTTTTTAAGCTCGTATGCACTTGATGCGCTGGGACTGAAGCTAGAGTAAAATCCGTATGTTTGATAAGTGCTAGTTACTGTGTTATTATGGAATGCAACTGTGTTGTTTCTAATTCTGAAATTAAACGCTGTTAAAAAGTAAAAACCATAGTGCGAGCCTGTACCAGTGTTAAAGTTAAATAAATTATTATCTATTACGTTAGGCTGAGCTGTAGTACCACTATAGTTAATACCGTACACGCCATAACATGTGTTAGTTGAAGTCGGGCTGCCTGCAAATAAATCTGTTACAATGTTATTGCGAATCGTATCCTGACGACCAGAACTTGTACCTAAATAAAATGCGTATGTGGTACTTATTGAAGTTTTGGTTGTACGTCTGATGGTGTTGCCATCAAAAGCAGTTGAATTACCATTGTTCCAATATATACCATAGATGTAAAAATCTTGAATGATGTTATTATAAAATTTGTTGGCAGATATTATTGTTGATGAAGTTGCAGGTGATCCAACAATTCCATAATACATACCTGCTCCTATTGGGTTACCGCGTATCATATTGTTACTAATAATATTGCGATAACCGTTGGTTCCTGCAGTTGTTAGTGATGTTAAACTATTACTCCAAACAATACCAGCCGAGTTAGCAGCCGCGGTATTTGTAACAGAGCTTATATCAATATTACAACTATCAATAATGTTATCATCAGATCCCAAGTAAAAATGAATCCCCCAGCCAAAGTCTATACTAGTAGTTCTAATTGTTAAATTTTTTAACTTGTAAAAATCACCATTGTTAAACCTAACAATAGCCATATCTGCTGTTGATGTAGGGGCAAATTGTATAATGTTACCATTCCCGTTTATTGTTATGGTATTGGTAGCAGATGCACCTGTAATATTTGGAAATACAACTTGGCCCGTGTAAGGCCCGGAGTTAGCTACCACGTCAACAACCAATGGGCCGCTTACACCAAATGGTGAGCTATTGGCTGGTCCTGCATCACTTCTTGTGCTAGCACTAGTAAGATATGTAAGTAGGGAATTAAAATTTTGGAAGTTTGTTGCCGATGCTGTTTGGTTTGCATCAATGGTTAACGTTCCTGTTACTTGTGTTGCTCTCGCCTGAACTAAATAGGCAGTAAAGAGAATCATCAGTAATAGTTTTCTCATAGTGTATTTGAATTAAGTTTGTTAATCGAATATATTAAATATATTTTAATAACAAGCATTAATTATTGCTACAAGAAGCAACTAATAGTAGTTACTATTTTACTTAACGTTCTTTTAATGAATGACTAAAAGAAAATATAATTAGAAAAACAGGAAGGCTTAAAAGTTATATTTTTATAAAATTATTTTAAAGACATTAAATAATGGCTGTAACTTTAGTTATCTGTGGTATAGCAGATTTCAACCCATTTTCAATACCGGCTTTCATGGTCATGCTGCTCATACTACAGCTGCTGCAGTTACCCAATAAACGTAATTGTACTTCCATTTCATCGGTAATATCAACCAACTCTACATCTCCTCCATCGGCTTGTAAAAAAGGGCGCATACTATTTAATGCAATCTCTATTTTTTGCTCTAATTCGGTTCTGTTTAAAGTGTCCATGTGTTAGTTAGTGCTATTAATTTGTTGTGTATTTTCTATGGTATTTATAATGGCCAATTGCTGCGCGATACGTTGTGCTAATTTTACAAATAAAGACTTTGCTGGATTTTGGTCATCTAGTACCGCTGGCATACCTTTATCTGCTCCCTCTCTAATGCCCGCTACTAAAGGTATTTGCCCAAGTAAATTGGTATTAAATTGTTTAGCTATTTTTTCACCTCCGCCTTCACCAAAAATATAATATTTATTATCTGGTAATTCTGCTGGGGTAAACCAACTCATGTTTTCAACTACACCTAAAAAAGGTATTTTAGTTGGTAACATGTCAAACATAGCCGCAGCTTTTATGGCATCAGCTACAGCAACATCTTGAGGTGTTGTTACTAGAACTACACCTGTTACGGGAATAATTTGCCCCATTGTTAAATGGATATCTCCCGTTCCAGGAGGCATATCTAAAACCAAATAATCTAAATCACCCCAAACGGTTTCATTAATAAACTGACGTAGTGCACTGCTTACCATTGGCCCCCGCCAAACTACCGCTTGGTTTGGCTCAATCATAAAACCAATGCTCATTAATTTTATTCCATGTCTTTCAACAGGAATCATGTGGTTTTTTCCATCCACCACTTGCATTTCTGGTGTTTCGTGTATACCAAACATGATTGGCATACTTGGTCCATAAATATCAGCATCTAGTAAACCGACTTTTGCACCAAGTTCGCTTAATGCCAATGCCAAGTTGCTAGATACAGTGCTTTTCCCTACGCCTCCCTTGCCACTAACCACTGCAATAATGTTTTTAACACCAGGTAAAACCAGTTTGTCTAATCTTGCAGTTAGCACATTGGCTTCAAAAATTACTTTAACTTCTGCTAACACCGAAACATGTTTTTTAATAGCCTCAACACAATCTTTTTCAATGATATCTTTCATTGGGCAAGCAGGCGTAGTAAGCATTACTTTAAAAGTAATGTTGTTGTCGTTTACCTCAATATCTTTTATCATATTAAGCGTTACCAAGTCCTTTTTCAAGTCAGGTTCTTGAACGGTTGATAGTGCTTTTAAAACTTGTTCTTGTGTAGCCATTATTTATCTAACAAATGAATGTGCAATTTAGCGTTTCATTTTGGTATTGAAGGAATAATGTTTTGATTGTTATGTTGATCGGTATTCAATAATTATTTGTTATAACCCGATTCAGTATGCTTTAAATTGATTTAAATACTCATGCCGATTTGGGTAATTTTGTAGCATGATGTTAAAACCTCGGATTGTGTTAATTTATGCGCTGTTATCTTTTGTATTGGCTTGCAATACAACACATATCAAACCACCTGAACCATCAAACATAAATTATATAGAGCCAGCCAAGCCAACCTCTTGTGTTACTTTGCCAATTGTACTTAATCTAAAAGCAATATCATACGATTTAAATGCGCTATACCTTGATACGTATTATGCCGATGATTCATATGAAAATAATGGCAATGATAATTTAAAAGTGTCTGTAATTAAAAGGGCTCCATTACAAATAAGTTCATTTGGCAATCATGTTTTTGTATCCGCACCCATGCGCATTGAGGGTAATTATCGAATCAATAAAAAGATATTGGGTATGAATGTTGCCTATGACCAAGGATTTAAATTTAATTTAACAGTTGATGTACAAACTTTACCTGTTTTTGATAAAAATTGGAACCTGAAGCTGAATAGTAAAAGCAACATACGTTGGGAAGATTTGCCCAATTTTGAAGTGGCCGGATTGCAAATAGATTTCCCTAAAATGTTTGGCAAAATAATACAAAGTCAGGTTGATAAAATTACAACTCAATTAGATCAAGAAATAGCTAATACACTTGACTTAAGAAAAGTGGTTAATGATGGTTGGAAGCAAGCGATACAACCTTTTCGTATTGATGCGGCAACCAATAGTTGGCTTATAATAAGGCCTAAGCAGGTTTTTTATACGCAATTAGATGGGTTTGATTCGTTGGCTAAAATTAATTTGGGGTTATATTCAGTTATTGAAATAGTGAGTGGGTATAAACCCATTGCGGATACAATATCTGTACTTCCCTATTTGTATCAAACCAATAAGTTGGATGATAAAATTAATTTGATGCTAAATGCTGAAATCAGCTTCGACCAAATTAATCAAATTATACAGCAGCAATTAATAGGGCGAAGCATAAAACTCGAATCTAAAGAATATAGCATTGACATTTTGGATGCCAAAGTTTTTGGTAATGCAGGTAAGATTTTGGTTGGTGTGAACCTAACAGGTAAGTTAAAAAGGGGAGCACTAACCAAGAAAATAAAAGGTATAGTTTACTTTGAAGGAACTCCAGTTTACAATATTCAAAAACAAACCATCAGCGTAAAAAATTTCGATTTAAATATTCAAACCAAAGATGTGTTACTCAAATCGGCTTCTTGGCTTGCTAACTCCAAATTATTTAAAAGTAGTATAGAAACTAAACTCGAATTTTCTATTGCTAAAGAGTTACAAGAAGCAATGAAAATCGCTAATGAAGCGGTAAATAAACCATATGGAAAGAAACTTCAATTAAACGGAGTTATTAACCAGATTACCCCAACAGATGTATTTGTAACACCCAATGCGGTGAGGGTAAATATAAAAGCGATAGGACAAATAGGAATAAACTTAAATGGGTTTTAAGTCAATAATTATGTTACCAAATTCATAGGCCTTTAATGTTTGTTGCTAGTGTTTTGATTTTTTTCCTTAACACATTATAAGTTGGTTTTATTACAATACATATTGCATTATTATCTTATTATTTGGTAGTGCCGCAATGTTCAAATAGAAGAAACAAAAACGTCCACTTCAAAACATTGAAGTGGACGTTTAATTTATTTTATTCGAAAGATTATTTTAAAATCTCGCGGCTGATAACAATACGTTGTACTTCACTGGTACCCTCGTATATTTGTGTTATTTTAGCATCACGCATTAAACGCTCTACGTGGTATTCTTTTACAAAGCCATATCCACCATGAACCTGAACTGCTTCTGTAGTAACCCACATGGCCACTTCGCTAGCAAAAACTTTTGCCATACTGCCTGCCATATTATAGTCCAAATGATTATCTTTTAACCAAGCAGCTTTCATAACCAATAAGCGCGCAGCTTCAATTTGTGTAGCCATATCAGCCAGCTTAAATTGAATTGCTTGGTGATGCATGATCTCTTTACCAAAAGCCTTACGTTGTTTTGAATATGCTAATGCCAACTCATAGGCACCACTTGCAATGCCTAATGCTTGAGCGGCAATACCAATTCGTCCACCAGTTAATGTTTTCATAGCAAATTTAAACCCAAATCCATCTTCGCCAATGCGGTTTTCTTTAGGCACTTTTACATCTTGAAACATGATAGAGTGTGTATCACTTCCGCGTATACCCATTTTATCTTCTTTTTTACCAACGGTAACTCCTGGCGTGTTTTTCTCTACAATAAATGCATTGATACCTTTGTGTTTTTTCTCTACGTCTGTTTGTGCAATTACCAAATAATAGGTAGCCGTATTTCCATTGGTAATCCAGTTTTTAGTACCGTTTAATAAGTAATGATCACCCATGTCAACAGCTGTAGTGCTTTGACTTGTAGCATCGCTACCCGCTTCTGGCTCGCTTAATAAAAATGCGCCATGGCATTTTCCACTTGCCATAGGCACTAAATATTTTTGTTTTTGCTCCTCGTTACCGAAGTTTTCTAAGCCCCAGCAAACTAATGAGTTATTAACCGAAACAACAACCGAAGCTGATGCATCTATTTTAGACAATTCTTCCATTGCCAATACATAAGAAACGGTATCCATGCCAGATCCTCCGTATTTTGGGTCAACCATCATTCCTAAAAAGCCTAGTTCGCCTAGTTTTTTAATCTGCTCGGCAGGGAATTCTTGTTTATTATCGCGCTCAATAACACCGGGTAATAATTCGGTTTGTGCAAAGTCACGTGCAGCTTGTTGTACTGATAAATGTTCTTCGGTTAATTCAAAGTTCATAACTTGTTGTTTTAAAAGTGTGGCGAAAATACTTGTTCGTAACTACAATATCAAAATAGTATTCATTTTTTGGATTGATTTTACCCAAATCATGCATCAAAGATTCAGAATCGAAAACATGTATGTAAATTAATTCCCATTTGTAGATTTAATAACAAGCACTGTTCTGAACTTTCGATAGGAGGTAACTTCAACAAAATCAAATTATTCAGTTTGATTAAGCTCCTTTTCTTTAAGTTGATTTAAATTATGTTCAATATAAATAAAATTAAACACCTTAACACGCCTAGTTGTTTTAACAACTTGTGTCATAAAGTGGCTTATCATGTTACAAAGTATATCTTTGCCACAGCAATTAAAAATTAACATGAAAGGAACCGAAAAATTAGGCTTTGGCACTAGAGCCATTCATGCCGGACAAGAGCCTGATCCAACAACGGGGGCTGTAATGACCCCAATATACCAAACCAGTACATTTTGGCAAGAAAGCCCAGGTAAACATCAAGGATACGCTTATGCTCGTGGCAAAAACCCTACTCGTACAGCGTTGGAAAATTGTTTAGCAGCTCTAGAAAATGCAAATCATGGCTTGTGTTTTAGTAGTGGAATGGGTGCTACTGATGCAGTGGTAAAATTACTTCGCCCTGGTGATGAAGTGATAACAGGAAACGATTTATATGGCGGAACCTATCGCATGTTTACCAAGGTATTTGCTAATTTTGGTATCAAATTTCATTTCATTGATTTATATGATGCAAATAATATAAATAACTATATCAACGCTAATACCAAGCTTATTTGGGTTGAAACACCAACTAACCCTACTATGCAAATTATTGATATTGCGGCTTGTGCTGCTATTTCAAAAAAACATAATTTGATGCTTGCTGTTGACAATACTTTTGCCTCTCCATACTTACAAAATCCATTAGATTTAGGTGCTGATATTGTTATGCACAGTGTTACTAAATACCTTGGCGGGCATAGTGATGTTGTGATGGGAGCATTAATTACCAATGATGATAAAATTCATGAGCAATTGGCATTTATACACAACAGTTGTGGTGCTACACCAGGTCCTCAAGATGCGTTTTTGGTATTACGCGGTTTAAAAACTTTGCATTTACGAATGAAAGCGCATTGCGAAAATGGTCGTGAAATCGCACATTTTTTGCGTAATCATCCTAAAATTGAAAAAGTATATTGGCCTGGTTTTACTGATCATCCAAACCATGAGATTGCTAAAAGGCAAATGCGTGATTTTGGCGGTATGATTTCAATTGTGCTTAAAGATGCTGACTTGCAGGAAACGTTTCGCATTGCCTCAAATTTCAAGGTGTTTACATTGGCAGAAAGTTTAGGTGGTGTGGAGAGTCTAATTAATCATCCTGCAACAATGACGCACGCAAGTATTCCCAAAGAAGAACGCGAAAAGGCTGGTGTTGTTGATAGCTTATTACGTTTGAGTGTAGGCGTTGAAGATTTAACTGATTTAATAGATGATTTGAAACGAGCACTAAGCTAAATTTAATCTCTTAATTTATAAAGAAGGCTACTAAGTATATAAACTTGTAGCCTTTTTGCATTTTTAGGTATTCCTATTTTTCTCCGAGGCTCATCCAATACGCTTTTTTGTTTGTGGTTTTACATGATTAAATGGTTGGTTCTACTAGACTCAAAAAAGAATACGGAACCTTAATAATTTTTAACAAAAACATGTAAACTTATTACATGACTAGTGCAGACATTTGGTATAAAAAAAGGCTGTTTCGACATTCCGAAACAGCCTTTTTTTATGACTAATTGTAATTTAATTAATTACTTTGAGATGAGTTTTTGTAGCGTTTACGATCGTTCTCTTCTAAATGTACTTTACGTAAACGCAAAGATAGCGGAGTGATTTCAACGTACTCATCACCTTGAATGTATTCCATACATTCTTCTAAGCTCATGTTGATTTTTGGCGCAATACGCGTTTTATCATCTGAACCTGAAGCACGCATGTTGGTTAATTTTTTCTCTTTGGTGATGTTTACCACTAAGTCGTCTTGACGGTTGTTTTCGCCAATAATCTG
>CALPIR020000084.1 GCA_943323675.2 Chitinophaga pinensis
AATCATGGCCTTATAATCTTTTACATTTCTGTCGCCATGCATTTCAATAAAATCAGTAAATACATGTTCAACATAATCTAAAGTATAAGGCCTATCTGCATGACGAGATATTTGTACCCTTTGCCATCCTGTTAGATTTGAATAAATATCTTGCTTAGCCTTTTCTATTTTCTCCTGCAATTCAACAACAGATGCTGTTAAATCGAGCTTGTTTTTTTCGGCTGTTTTTTTAATATTCTCTAGTTGAAGCTCCAATTCTTCAATAGGTTTTTCAAAATCGAAATATGCCATAGTTTTATTTGAGGGTGCAAAGTAACAAAGATTATTCTAAAAAGTAGAAACCAACCAATAGAAGTGCAAGTATTGTTTATAATTGTCCCCCTTGAGGCTTGATGATATAAAAAATTCATACAGTAAAACAGCGTATTGCAAATTAATCTTTCATTTTTAAACTTTTTTTTGGCCAATGTATTGACAAAATAATATTTTAACCTACATTTGCACACCTTATAAGGAAAACAAATCGTAAGAAATGTTAACTTTATAAATGAAACGGTGCGGTAGTTCAGCTGGTTAGAATACCTGCCTGTCACGCAGGGGGTCGCGGGTTCGAGTCCCGTCCGCACCGCAAAGCCACTCAAGTCGAGTGGCTTTTTTTTTGATTATGCATTTCTTTTATATTTTATACTCACAAGCATTTGATTCATTTTACATCGGTTATACTAAACAACCCGATGTAAGATTGGAGCAGCATAACCTCGGTTTAACAAAATCTACTAATGCGAAAAGACCTTGGGTGATGGTTTATAAAGAAGAGTTTGAGAATCAAATTGACGCTTTAAGAAGAGAAAAGTTTCTTAAAGCCCAAAGAAATAAACCGTTTTACAAGAAACTTACCGGATTATTATAAGTCGCGGGTTCCCCCGAGTACTCGGGGCGTCCGCACCGCAAAGCCACTCAAGTTGAGTGGCTTTTTTACGCCACATTATTGAGTCTTAAACCCATTTTTTATATTGAAACAATTACTTAGTATTGTTTTCATCATGGCAGAAGAATTATTTATCCCATCAACCCAAACTAAAACAGAAAAATACGAGGCGCTTTTGCCACAAATTAAAGCCTTAATAAGTGGAGAAAAGAACTTAATAGCTAATTTGGCAAATATTGGTGCTGCACTAAAACAAACGTTTAACTGGTGGTGGGTTGGATTTTATTGGGTTGAAAATAACGAGTTGGTTTTAGGGCCTTTTCAAGGCCCGATTGCATGTACGCGCATTGCAAAAGGAAAAGGAGTTTGTGGCACATCGTGGTTAAATCAACAAACCATTGTTGTACCTGATGTAGAAAAATTTCCCGGACACATTGCATGCAGTGCGGCCAGTAAAAGCGAAATTGTAATTCCGATAATTAAAAACAACAGTGTGGTTGGAGTACTTGATTGCGATAGCGAACATTTAAATCACTTTGATGAAACCGACAAAATATTTCTTGAACAACTGAGCGTAACAATAGCAGATTTAACATGAGCAATAAATTATCAGACAATAAAAAATTATACAGCCTGATTGCAGTTGCTGCGCTTGGCTATTTTGTTGACATTTACGACTTGATTGTATTTAATGTGGTTAAAAACGAAAGCCTTAAGGCCATTGGCATTTCAGGCGAAGCATTAAAAAACAGCGAAATTTATTTGTTTAATGTGCAGATGACAGGCATGCTATTGGGTGGCATATTGTGGGGCGTATTAGGCGATAAAAAGGGTCGAATTTCAGTGTTATTTGGTTCTATATTTTTATACTCATTTGCTAATATAGCCAACGCCTTTGTTACGACCTTGGATGGATATGCGATGTGGAGATTTATAGCAGGGCTGGGACTTGCAGGGGAACTTGGGGCTGGTATTACTTTGGTAAGCGAAAGTATGCATAAAGACAAGCGCGGATACGGAACGATGATAATAGTAACTTTTGGTGCCTTAGGAGCAGTGGTTGCTGGCTTAGTTGGTAAAAACTTTGGATGGCAAACCACATACATTACTGGTGGATGTATGGGCTTAGCATTGCTATTATTAAGAGCTGGTGCTTTTGAAAGCGGCATGTACAAACAAGCAGTTGAAAACACTTCAATAAAGCGTGGCAACTTTTTTATGTTATTCAGTTCAAACAAAATATTTTTTAAATACCTGGCCTGTATTGGAATAGGGTTACCCGTGTGGTATGTGATTGGCGTTTTGATTAACCTAAGTAACCGATTTGCCGCCAATAATGGTGTGCAAGTTGATGTCGCAGATTGTGTGATGTTTGCTTACTTGGGTCTATCAGTTGGCGATTTATTAAGTGGATTACTAAGCCAGATGATGAAGAGCCGAAAAAAGGTGGTGATGATCTATTTAACTACTTGCCTAATACTATCATTAATCTATTTATTTGTAGGTGCAAATAGTGTTACCTACTACAAAATCATGAGTTTTTTATTAGGAGCAGCAACTGGCTATTGGGCATTGTTTGTAACCATTGCCAGTGAGCAGTTTGGTACTAACATAAGAAGTACAGTAACCAATACCGTACCGAACTTTGTAAGAGGTGCAGTAGTACCAATTACCTTAAGTTTTAAATGGCTAAGCGAAAGTTACAGCATTACTACTGCGGCTATTATTGTTGGTGTGGTTTGTAGTTTCATTGCATTATTAAGCACTTGGTATATTGATGAAACTTTTAGTAAAGATTTAAACTACAATGAGGAATAAATATTAAAACAACACCGGTAATGAGATAAAAAAAACGCGCGGAGCTTTGCTCCGCGCGTTTTTTTTATCAATACTATATTATTCGGTTTTATTTCAACCCTACACCATAAAACCCTTTGCTACCATCGGGATTTATACCGCCTAATAAAACACCTTCTCCTGCATTATCTAAAGCTGTTTTTACTTCACTTGGTGTGGCTACAGGACGCTTATCGATACTTGTTATGATAAATCCAACAGGCACTCCTGCTTTTTTCAAAATACTTTTATCGGCAACTTTTTTCACCCTAACCCCATTGGGTATCTTTAACTTCAATCGGTCCTCACGGTTTACCGTTTCAAACTCGGCATCTAAAACCTTATTAATTTCGAGTTTTTCCGTTTTAACTAGGCCCGTTTTTCCCTCTTTATTTTTAAGCACTGCCTCAAAGTTCATTTCTTTGTTATCTCGCAATACTGTTAATTTAACCTTATCACCGGGACTACGCTTACCAACTTGTTCTTGTAATTCGCTGCTGCTATTAACAACCATATCCTCCACTTTAATAATCACATCTCCATCTTTAACACCTGCATCTTCTGCGCTGCTATTGGGATTTACTTTGGCCACGTATACTCCGCGCACTTCTCGTAATCCTTCTTTATCAGCTAACTGGCTATTAACATCCTGAATACTCACACCCAAAAAACCACGTTGAACTGCTCCATATTTAGTTAAATCACCAATTATTTTTTTCATTAAATTAGCTGGCACGGCAAAAGCATAACCGGCATACTGACCAGTTTGACTTGCAATTGCGGTATTAATGCCCACCAATTTACCATCAGAAGTAACCAATGCGCCACCACTGTTACCTGGATTTACAGCCGCATCGGTCTGAATGAAACTTTCAATACTGTATTGGCTTTCCGGATTACGTGCATCACGCAATAAATTTAAATTACGCCCTTTTGCACTTACAATGCCTGCTGTTACGGTACTAGTTAAATTAAAAGGATTTCCAACTGCCAATACCCATTGTCCTACTTTTACATCATCACTATTACCAACAACAGCATAAGGTAAATTTGATTCGTCAATACGTAATAAAGCTAAGTCAGTGTTAGGGTCATTACCTAACAACTCAGCATTGTACTCGCGCTTATCATTTAATATTACCCTAATTTGGCTTGCCCCATCAATTACGTGGTTATTGGTAACAATGTATCCATCAGGACTAATAATAACACCACTACCAGAACCACTTCTAGGGGCATTAGGCATTTCAAAACCGGGACCAAATAAATCAAAAGGGTTCATTTGTTGTTGTCTATCTTGTTGTTTGGGTTCAATAGTGGTAACAATATGAACGACTGTTGGTGTAACCAAATCGGCCACATCTACAAAGTCGGGTCGACTGCCTGACTCGTTTAAACTGGCATATCTTGCCATGTGATTTGCTGAAAAAGTGTCAGCATGTTTGTCATCAATTAATGTTGTAATACCGACAGCCACAAGTCCTCCGAGGCTTGCAGCGGCAAATAATCCTAAGTGATTTTTCATCTGCTACTAAATTTTTTTTTTGGTTTGAAATTGTTTTCAAACAGCGTTCCAGTTTTTTTATTTCAGGAAATTAACGCGAGCATCAAAATTTTATTTTACCGTTCAAAAATTTGTACAACTTTGCAAAGGCAAACACATATGGGAAATTCACCACACGATTCACACCAATTTTATTTTGAACGTTACCTGCGAAATAAATTGTCGGGGAGCGAAAAATCGCAATTGGAAGAGCGTTTAGCAAACGATAAAGAATTAAATCAGGCTTTTGAACACTATAAATCAAACCGCAAAAGCTTCCTAAAAGAACTTATTTCTGAGCATGACAGCGGCCCCAAAAGAAGTAGATTAGCAAATGTCTTTTACTTAACAATAACAATAGTTGGAATAGCCGTTGCTACTAATTACTACTTAGAAAACCGCTCGCTTAAAGAAGAACTAAACAGGGACAAAAAACTAATTAAAAGGCTCGTATCATACATTCCTTTTGTAGGCAAAAAAATGATTAAAGATAGTAATGAGTTCGTTTCCACGGTAACCAAAAATAAAACTATCAATGACAACAAAACATTAAACATTATAACAGACCAGAACGACTCCTCATTAGTGGATAAAGAAACCTTAGACGAATTATTATTTGACACCATTTTAATTCCAATTAAAAGAAGTTACTATGAAGAAAAACTTTCATTTTATTTAAATGAATTGGACAGCACACTACTAGCAACTGAGGTTCAACAATTGGTTTATAAAAACAGCTTTAAATATGATATCAAATATAAAAGCTCACCTATAAGCGTGTCTTTTTGGAATTCAGCGGAGCTTGGCAGTACATATCGCTTCGATGGTAATAATTTAAACATTACCGGAATAAAACCTCCTTATCAGCTTTTATTATTAAAGGATGAAGGTGAGTTAATTTGGATTGAAGCAGAAAGAGAAATCATTTTACTTTCCGATAACCAAATACATAATTACTAATCATGCAGCTAACCTTTTATAAATACCAAGGTACTGGTAACGACTTTATTATGGTTGATGATCGGCACCTAACATTTCCAACTGAAGACTTTGGTTTAATAGCTCGTTTGTGTGATAGGAAATTTGGCATTGGTGCTGATGGTTTAATTTTACTACAACCCCACCCTACACAAAGCTATTTTATGAAATATTACAATAGTGATGGTAAAGAAAGTAGCATGTGTGGCAATGGCGGAAGATGCCTTGCTGCATTTGCATTGCACATGGGAATTGCCTTAGGTAAACATTCTTTTATGGCCGTAGATGGCTTACACGATGTAGAACATGAAGGCGACATCAATGATGCCATATGGATAAAACTAAAAATGAAAGAGGTTGAGCAAATTGAAATTCGAGAAAACAATGTTTTTATACTCAATACAGGATCGCCTCATTATGTGCAATTTATCACGCAAAATCTAAGTGCTTTAAATGTAGTTGACGATGCCAGAAGCATACGATACAATCATGAATTTGCAAAAGAAGGGATAAATGTAAATTTTGTTAACCAAATAGGAATACAAGACATTAGCATGCGTACCTACGAGCGTGGTGTAGAAGATGAAACTTTAAGCTGTGGTACAGGGGTTACGGCTGCAGTATTAAGTTCAGCAGTATTAAATAATTTACCTAACGGCCTACATACCACAAACGTAACTACTTCTGGTGGCAATTTAAAAGTCACTTTTAATTACAATGCCAATGATAGAACATTTAATAATGTTTGGTTGCAAGGTCCCGCAACACTCGTTTTTAAAGGCACTGTGGAAATATAGAGGATAACTATCTATTAAAATAATGTGTGTTAAATAACTGCATTAACTTACCTTAGCCAGATTAAATTAGGGTAAATTTGTTAGTTGTAAATACAATGCCATTCGATTTGGTTTACACTCTTGTAAACCACCCTCACATAGGGTTTGTGCTTGAACCGCATGTGGTGCAGATAAATTCGTTAGGTAATTTCACACTAACACACCAACGCGTATTCGCCAAAACATCTGATTACTTTTCTAAAAAAATTGCCGATTCCGACCTTCGATTAATTAAGATTTTGGATGAATTGGATGATGACTATTTGGTCAAGAAGTTTTATGTAGGCGGGAAAAAGAAAATGCGTACCGCAGAGTTTTTTGAACGGAATAAAAATGATGATTTCTTAATCAGTGCCATTCGATCGTTTATTGACGAAAGAATGAATATGGTATTGAATGCATTACGAGGTAAAACCATTTATAAAATGGGTAACGACAACAATCCTACCTCACAAAAAATTGCAGTTTCGAACGAGAAAGCAACCGTTTTATTCCACTTCAGAAGAGACCAAGAAGGTACGCGCTACTTCCCCACTATTAAATATGGAGACCAACGTATTGAATTTATGTTTAAGGGTGCAAGCATAATATGTAACACTCCAGCATGGATGCTTTTAAACGACAAGCTATTTGATTTTGCAAAAGAAGTAGATGGCAAAAAACTTCAACCATTTTTAAACAAACGATTTATTCAGATTGCTAAAAGTGCGGAAGAAACTTACTTCACTAAATTTGTTACCCAACTTGTTGAGAAATACGATGTTTATGCCGAAGGATTAGAAATTATTACCAAGCCAGTAGTAGCGCATACAGTTCTAAAAGTGCAAGTATATGAAGGCGAGCAATTATCCCTTAAACTTACATTTAACTACGGCAAATCAAACTTTGAATATGGTACCCAACATTTAGTTAGTGTGGTGGTTGAAAAACATGGTGATAATTACACCTTTATCCGTTTTAAACGAAACAATAATTGGGAAGAGGAACAGAAAAAACAGATTGAAGATTTAGGTCTGATACAGCTAAATGGATCTTACTTTAGTTTAAAAAATACAACAATTCAGGTTAACGCGAATGAGTTGATAAAACTTGAAACTACAAATAAATATGAGTTTTTGGAATGGCTAAACGAAAATACTGAAACCCTACGTCAACAAAATATCCTAGTAGAACAAGGCAATAATTTAAACAAATACTTTATTGGTCATAGACAAATAAAACTTGAAGTTACCGAACAACGTGATTGGTTTGATGTGAAAGCTGTTGTACAATTTGGCGATTATACTTTTAGTTTTATGGCGCTAAAAGAGTACATCCTTAAAGGTAAACGTGAATTTATTTTGCCCAATGGGCAAATAGCAATAATACCGAATGAGTGGTTTGGCAACCTAGGCGGAATGCTGGCATTTAGCACCAGTGAAGATGAAATACTTTTAGAAAAACAACACATTGGTTTAATTGAAGAGTTAAACCACAATGGGGGAAAGTATTTACGCTTAAGCGATAAGTTGGAAAAAATGAAAACCTACGGACAAGTTAGAGATATTGATATGCCTACTGATTTTATTGGCACATTAAGGCCCTACCAAAAAGCAGGATTTAATTGGTTTTATTTTTTAAAACAAAACAAATTTGGAGGTTGCTTAGCAGATGACATGGGCTTGGGTAAAACCATTCAAACATTGGCATTATTGCAAAAAGAAAAAGAACTACATGCCATAACAAAAAAAATCGCCCAAGAAGTTACTCAACCAATTAAGATTGTTAATCAGTTAGAAGAACAAGCACCACAATTACACTTATTTGGTGATATTGAAACACAAATAAAAAACACCAACCACTTAGACATCACACAGGTATCCGCAACTATAGATGAAAGCATGCAAACGCAAATCAAAACATCATTAATTGTAGTACCAAACTCTTTAGTATACAACTGGTATAACGAGGCGAGGAAATTCACTCCTAACCTGCGTATACTCATCTATACTGGAATAAATCGCGAAAAAAATCCCCAAACTTTTTTAGCTTACGACTTAGTAATTTCCACCTATGGCACTGTGCGCGTAGATATTGACTTGCTGAAGAATTTCCAGTTTAATTACATCATTTTAGACGAGAGCCAATCCATAAAAAACCCTCAATCACAATCATCACGGGCTGTTAAACAACTTAAAGGATTAAACAAATTAGTACTAACTGGCACACCAATAGAAAACAGTGTATCGGAATTATGGAGTCAGTTAGCTTTTATAAACCCCGGATTGCTTGGTAGCCTACAAAGTTTTACCGAAAGATTTGTAGCACCTATTGAACGAGGGAAAGACATTCATAAACTGCAACAATTAAAGGCCATTATTAAGCCCTTTGTATTGCGTAGAACAAAAGATCAAGTGGCAACTGAGTTACCAGAAAAAATTGAACAAGTGGTTTATTGTAACATGACAGAGGAGCAAGCGGAGTCATATGAAACAGTGAAATCCCACTATAGAAATGAGATTTTAAAATCGATTAAAGAGTTTGGTTTAAACAAATCTCAGTTTGCTATTTTACAAGGTTTAACCAAGTTACGTCAAATAGCAAATCACCCTATATTAACAAACCCAGAATACAGCGGACAATCTGGTAAGTTTGATGAATTAATTGCACGAGCAGAAACTGCGCAACAAGAAGGTCATAAGGTTTTAATTTTCTCACAGTTTGTAAAGCAACTTGATATTTACAAGCAATATTTTGATAGCAAAGAATGGAATTATTGTTACTTGGATGGAAGTATGAGTAGCGAACAACGACAACAAGCCGTAAATAAATTCCAAACGAATGAGAAAATCAATTACTTTTTAATATCCCTTAAAGCAGGCGGTGTGGGCTTAAATTTAACCCAAGCCGATTACGTATTTATCATCGACCCATGGTGGAATCCCGCAGTTGAACAACAAGCCATTGATCGCTCGCACCGGATTGGGCAAACCAAAACGGTGTTTACTTATAAGTTTATTACCAAAGATACCGTAGAGGAAAAAATACTTGCCTTACAACAAAAGAAAAAAGAATTAGCTAGCAGTATTATTACAAACGAAGAAAGTTTCATTAAAACAATTAATGTAGATGAAATTATTGAGTTATTGAGCTAATCAACCCATAAAAATCAACGCCTAAATAACTATTATTGCATTTACCTGTAAATCGATAATCAATTTAATATGAGCAATACATCAACCCAAGCTAACGCCATGAATAAAAG
>CALPIR020000085.1 GCA_943323675.2 Chitinophaga pinensis
AGTGGTTTTGGGCAACAATGTAAAGGTTCAAAATAACGTTTCTATTTATACAGGTGTAACCTGCGATGATGATGTATTTCTTGGCCCATCATGTGTCTTTACCAATGTGACCAATCCTCGCAGTGCTGTTAATCGTAGAGGCTCTTATGCCAAAACACATGTGGGTAAAGGTGCATCAATTGGTGCAAATGCAACCATTGTGTGTGGACATGATATTGGAGCCTTTGCTTTTATTGGTGCTGGTGCCGTGGTTACTAAAAATGTTCCTGCCTATGCATTATTGATAGGTAACCCTGCCCGACAATTGGGTTGGATGAGTGAATACGGACACCGATTACAATTTGACGCAGACGGAAAAGCCACTTGCCCTGAAAGCGGGCAGGTGTATGAAATGAGGAATAATTTAGTTACACGTATAGCATAAAGTTTACTTAACGTAATAAACATTAAGTAACTGTTATTTGAGCAACCAGATTAACCGAAAGTATTACAATTACGGATGTCAATAAAAATTTAATTCAATTTTATTTTTCGTTTGATGCTTTCCATTTCTACACGCATGCCTTTTAGCATGTTCATGATGCTTTCTAAATTTAGCTCTTCTTCTTTTTTATCAGATACATTTAATGTGCACACAAATTGCCAAACTTCTATCACATCAGATACATGCACATTATAGGGTTCGTAGTTTTTATTGTCGGAATGCAGCTCAAGTTGATCTCCTTTTTTATATACACGTTTGTATACAATACCTTCTTCCTTTGTAATTAATACATAGGTACTACCATTGTTAATATCACTTATGTTTTCTACAAATTTACTCACTACAAAACTACCACTTTGTAGTGGCGGCATCGAATCACCTTTTATAGGGAATGCCCTATGTTTACCAACAATCTTAAAGGGTAAATTCATGTTTGGTAAATTTTCGAAATACTCTGGATCACTGTAGCCATTTAAATATCCCGCTGAGGCACGTGCAGTTACCACTTCTACCAAATCGTTGTTATTGGCATCAACCATAATTGGAAATAAAATACGGTTTTGTCCAACTTTCATTAATGAGGTTGCATCTACCTTACTCAAATCACATTTAATCAAGGCATCAATCGCTACATGAAACATGGTACTTAAACGGATAAGTATGTCAACTGGAGGGTCAGCCCTTTCTTCTTCATATGATCCGATGCGTGCGCGGGTGATGTTTAGCTTATCAGCTAATTGTTGCTGACTCCATCCTTTTAAAGATCTTAAGTGCTTGATATTGTTTGATATTTTGTTCATGCTAAAATTATTAGTACAATAATACTAAAATAATTGGTAAACTTGCAAACGTATTTTTTGATTGATTACACAAAGTTGGTTTTGCCTTTGTAGGCCATGGCTTGCAGGTAAAAAAGGTTGATTGGTGTGGTTAGTTTTTTTTAGTGACAAAGCATACCAATCGGCCTCAAACAACTTATTAATACTAAAATCACATGGCAAGAAACATTGTACATATTGATCTGGACTCGTTTTTTGTTTCGGTTGAGCGTTTAATAAATCCTAAACTTATTGGTAAACCTGTTTTAGTTGGAGGTACTAGTGATAGAGGAGTTGTGGCATCATGCAGTTACGAAGCACGTACTTTCGGTATACATTCGGCTATGCCCATGAAACAAGCCAAGCAATTATGCCCTGAAGCAATTGTGGTTCGTGGCGATTCGGGTGAGTATAGTAAATACTCCAATATCATCACTGATATTGTAAAAGAAACGGTTCCGTTATACGAAAAAACATCTATTGATGAGTTTTATATGGACTTAACTGGAATGGATAAGTTTTTTGGTTGTTATAAACTAGCTACAGAACTACGTCAACGGATTATGAGCGAAACAAATTTACCCATTTCGTTTGCCATGTCGGCTAATAAAACGGTATCTAAAGTAGGAACTGGCGAGGCAAAACCAAACGGACAAAAACATATTATTCAGGGAACAGAAAAAGAGTTTTTAGCGCCATTATCTATCAAAAAAATTCCTATGGTTGGCGATAAAACATATCAGCTTTTACGAGGTATGGGAGTGGTGTGGATTAGAACATTACAGGAAATGCCATTGGAGTTGATGCAACAAGTTTTAGGAGATAATGGTTCTGTAATTTGGCGCAAAGCTCAAGGTATTGACAACAGCCCAGTTGAACCATACTCTGAAAGGAAATCAATTGGTACCGAACGTACTTTTGAGCAAGATACCATTGATGTAAAAATGTTAAGAGGGTTATTAATTGGCATGACCGAAAAATTAACTTTTCAGTTGCGCTCTGAACAAAAGTTAACAGCTTGTGTTTCGGTTAAAATTAGGTATTCCGACTTTAATACATACACCATGCAAGCACGTATTCCATATACATCTATGGATCATATTTTAATTGAAAAAGTAAAAGAGTTGTTTGATAAACTTTATCAAAAACGTATGCTGATTCGGCTTGTTGGTATTAGGTTTAGCCATTTGGTACATGGTGGTCATCAATACAATTTGTTTGATCAAACACCTGAGCAGGTTCAATTGTATTTAGCAATGGATAAAATACGTAAACGATTTGGGGATGATGCAGTGGCTCGTGCTGTGGGTACGCATTTAAAATGAGTAATTTTAATTCGTTTAATGGTAAAGAAATAAAATAATCATAAGGTTTAAAAATCTTTTCATCAACATCGCGCAAATGCTGCTTAACTGTCACACGTATTATAGTTTTGGTTACGGAACGTATGCCATTAAAGAATTGTTGGCCGCTTTGTATAACAATGGTTACAGGGTGTTTGCATTAACAGATATTAACAACACATCTGCTGTTTTAGAAACATTGAGGTTAACCCAAGATAAACCGCTAAAAGCTGTTGTTGGTATTGATTTTAGAAATGGTATACAGCAAAAATATGTTGGGTTGGCGCAAAATAATACAGGGTTTAAAGAGCTAAATGAACACCTTAGTAAACACTTACATGCGCAACAACCTTTTGATAGTAAAGCCCCAACGTTTAGTCAAGCATTTGTAATTTATCCGTTTTCATCTTACAAGGGGTGGACTTTAAAAGATAATGAGTTTATTGGTGTTTGTCTTGCCGATTTAAAACAGTTGTCATTATCCCCATATCAAAAGCTTCATAATAAATTAGTTGTGTTGCATCAGGTTACTTTTGCCAATAAAATTCAGTTTAATACACACCGTTTATTACGAGCCATCGACACCAATAATTTATTGAGCAAACTTCCCATATCCGAGCAAGCTACAGGCAATGAAATATTGCTATCGCGTGATGAGTTGTTAGCTGCTTACGCTGATTATCCAAACATCATACAAAATACAGATAATATTTTAGAACAATGCTTTGTACAATTTGATTTTGGTAAACTGAAAAATAAAAACAAGCGCTTTTACACCGACAGTACGGAAAATGATATGGCTTTATTACTAAGCGAATGCAATAAAGGACTGTCTTATAGATATACAGATGAGGATGAAAAAAAAATAGCGTACCAACGCATGGAAAAAGAGTTGGCAGTGATTGAAAAAATGAACTTTGCCTCTTACTTTTTAATTAATTGGGACATCGTAAACTATGCGCGCAGTAAGCAGTATTATCATGTTGGTAGGGGCAGTGGAGCCAATAGTTTGGTGGCTTATTTAATTGGTATTACCGATGTTGATCCGTTAGAGTTGGATTTATATTTTGAACGTTTTATAAACGAACACCGAAGCAATGCTCCGGATTTTGATATTGATTTTTCTTGGCGAGATAGGGATGATATCACGCGTTACATTTTTGAACGGTTTGGCCAAAATGGTTGTGCTGCATTATTAGGTACATACAGCACATATCAAAAAGATGCAGTGATACAAGAATTAGGGAAAGTATTCGGGTTTCCACCAAATGAAATTCAACAACTTAAAAAAATTGCACCACAATATGCCAATATAAAAAAGTACGATAAAAGTAACTTTACCGAAGTGCTATTTTATTATGCGCAACATTTAGCAAGCCTACCAAGTCATTTAAGTATTCATGCCAGTGGTATTTTAATTTCGGAAGAGCCTATTACTTTCTACTCCGCCACTAATTTGCCACCGAAAGGTTACCCAACTACTCAATTTAGTATGATAGAGGCTGAAGATATTGGGCTATTTAAATTTGATATTTTAAGTCAGCGAGGTTTAGGTAAAATTAAAGATGCTTTGGTTATTATCAAACAAAACCAAGGTGTTGATATCGATATACACGAAACGAGGAAATTTAAGCAAGATGAAAAAGTAAAAGTGCTTTTACGCGAAGCGAAGGCCATTGGCTGTTTTTATGTTGAATCGCCTGGAATGCGCATGTTACTTGCGAAATTACGCGCTGATGATTATTTACGATTGGTTGCAGCAAGTTCTATTATTCGTCCTGGTGTTTCGCAAAGTGGTATGATGAGAGAGTATATTAATCGTTTTAGAAATGAAAAGTTACGCGAGCAAGCACGTGCTAAATTACCTCAGTTGTATGATATTTTAGCTGAAACTTATGGTGTAATGGTATACCAAGAAGATGTAATAAAAGTGGCACATCAGTTTGCCGGATTAACCTTGGCCGAAGCTGATTATTTAAGGCGTGGCATGAGTTGGAAGTTTAAAAAGCGTAATGAGTTTGCTTTAGTTCGTGATAAGTTTTTTACCAACTGCGAACAACGTGGTTATGAAATAAAGGTGGTTACAGAAATTTGGACTCAAATTGAAAGTTTTGCCAACTTCGCCTTTGCCAAAGGCCATTCGGCAAGTTATGCCGTAGAAAGTTATCAGTCTCTTTATCTAAAAGCATATTACCCTTTAGAGTATATGGTGGCTACGATAAACAATGGTGGTGGTTTTTATAGAACTGAGTTATATGTACACGAGGCTAGAATGCATGGGGCTAATATTCATGCGCCATGTATAAATAATAGCAGTTATTTGTCTGCTATTAAAGGTAATAATATTTATTTAGGATTGGGATTGATTGCTGAATTAACCCAATATACACAAATACAAATACTTAAAGAAAGAAATGACCATGGAGTATTTTTAAGTATGGAAGACTTTACAGCCCGTGTATCTTTATCAATTGAGCAGATGCGATTGTTAATTAGGGCTGGTGCATTCAGTTTTACTAAAAAAAACAAAAAAGAATTACTTTGGCAAGCCCATGCACTTATTCATCCGATTAAAAACAACGAAAATAATAATCAGTTATTTAAGCAAGCCCAAAAGTTGTTTAAGTTGCCCAATTTGTCAGGTTCGTTAATTGACGATGCTTTTGATGAAATAGAGTTGCTGGGCTTTTCATTAAGTTCACCATTTTTGTTATTACGCGATAAAATACCATCAACAACAAAAGCTAAAGAACTTAAAAACTACATTAACCAAGATGTAAGCATTGTTGGGTATTTGGTAAACACCAAACGCACACAAACCCACAAAGGAGAACTTATGTATTTTGGAACTTTTATTGATACGGATGGACATTGGATTGATACAGTACATTTTCCGGAAATTGCTCGTGCTTATCCATTTATTGGTGGCGGTTGTTATTTCATAAAGGGTAAGGTAACTGTGGAGTATGACTTTTTAACCATAGAAGTTTCATTGCTTAAGCGACTTGCTATTATTGATAGGGAGGATATGCGCGAGGATGTAAAATTGGCTGAATTAAACTGAGTTGTATGATATACATCAACCATAATAATAAAGATAATTATATTTGATTTCGAAAAGTTGAAGAATAATATGCAAAATAACCAAATTAGCTGCCCAAACTGTGGCAGTCCCATAGATGTTGAAGATATTTTAGCTCATAAATTAGAAGATGAACTAAAGGTTAAATTTAATGCTCAGTTAGCTACTGAAAAGAAGAAATACGAATCGGAATTAGATCTATTAAATAAAGCCAAAGAAGAGTTTGAAACTAAAAAGAAAAAGGAAAACGAATTATTTCAAGAACGTTTGGAAAAAACGCTGAAAGAAGAACGTAAGGCAATAGAAGAAAAGTTAAAGGCCAAAGTTAAAGAGGAGTCGTTGGAACAATTGCAAGCATTACAAGACGAGTTAAAGGAAAAGTCGGAGCAAGTAAAAGAACTTAACCGAAGTAAGGCCGAAATAGAAAAACTAAAACGCGAAAAAGATGAGATGCGGGAGCAGGTTGAGGCTGAATCGCAAAAGAAATTAAACGAAATTTTGTATGCTGAAAAAGATAAGATACGAAAGACGGAGGAGGAGCGAAATGAGTTACGTTTTAAAGAATTACAAAAACAGTTAGAAGACCAAAAGAAACTAACTGAAGAAATGAAACGTAAACAAGAGCAGGGAAGTATGCAATTGCAGGGTGAGGTTCAAGAACTGGCAATAGAAGAATGGCTAATTTCTCACTTCCCGCTTGATACCATAGAAGAGATAAAAAAAGGTGCTCGTGGTGGAGACTGTATTCAAATTGTGAATACACGCACGCATCAAAATTGCGGTAAAATTTATTATGAGAGTAAACGTACCAAAGATTTCCAAGTAGGATGGATTGAAAAGTTTAAAACTGATATACGAGAAAAAGGTGCTGATGTTGGTGTTTTGGTTACCGATGCTATGCCAGCTGATATGGAGCGCATGGGATTACGTGATGGCATATGGATTTGTACGTTTGATGAATTTAAGGGATTGTGCTCCGTATTGCGCGAATCGATTGTGCAGTTGAGTAATGCATTAAGTTCTCAAGAAAATAAAGGTGACAAAATGCATTTGTTATATGATTATTTAACAAGCACCACCTTCCGCATGCAGGTTGAAGCCATTGTGGAAGGATTCTCTCAAATGAAAGTAGCTTTAGATAGTGAAAAACGAGCGATGCAACGTATTTGGAAAGAACGCGAAAAACAAATCGAAAAAGTAATTACCAATACCATTGATATGTATGGCTCAATAAAAGGGATTGCGGGCAGCGCTATACAACCCGTAAAGGCTTTAGAGCTGCCAGAAGGTGATGATATGTTGGATGAAGAGGTTTAGTTGAAGGTTAGCACGCTCAATAGTGTCATGATATTTGACTGAACATGAGTTTGGTTTTGTATAAAAATAGTAAAGATTGCTATTGCCTCATGCTTCTGACAGTTGAGTGACGGTTTTGCAACTAAAATTTATCAACCACCTACCCAAAAACACTTGTTTATTTGGTACATTATTACACCTTTGCCACTTTGTAAAATCGACCGTAGGTCAGAAATTTAATAACTATGCAAGTAAGCGCACACAAAGTAGTATCTATTCATTACACATTAACTGATAATGCAGGTACGGTATTAGACAGTAGCAGCGGACGCGAACCGTTAATCTACATCCAAGGTTGAGGTCACTTGATTCCAGGGATGGAAGAAGGAATTGAAGGCCGTAAAATTGGCGAGAAATTGAATTTGAAAATTGCTCCTGAAAAAGGATACGGTGTGCGTAACGATGAGTTCGTTCAACAGGTTCCTAAAACAGCTTTTGGTGATCAAGAAATTCAACCGGGTATGCAGTTTGAAGCAGGAACCGAAGAGCAACGTTACATTGTAACTGTTACAGCCATTGAAGATGATATGATAACAGTAGATGGCAATCACCCATTAGCTGGTGTAGAGCTAAACTTTGATGTAGAAATCATTTCAGTTCGCGAAGCTACAGGCGATGAGTTGGCTCATGGTCATGTTCACGGACCAGATGGACATCACGATCATTAAGAACATATTTCTTTAAAGTAAAAGTCCGTTACCAACAAGTTGGTGCGGACTTTTTTTATAAAGCTAAATCTAACTTTAATCAGAATGGTTTCTAAATAAGAATCAATTATTATTGTAATACTTAGTCTATGAGAATGATATGATTACGGTTAATTTAGTTGTTTAAAATAGTGTAACCTTGTATTTGTTAATTTTAAAGCATTCATCAATTTTAATTGCGGAATTTTTCAATCCCTTTATCCATGACATATCCCTATCAAATTAAAACACTCCAACAGTATCATGAAGCATATAAGCAAAGTGAAGAAAATCCTGAAGCCTTTTGGGCTAGTGTAGCCGAGCATTTTATTTGGCATAAAAAATGGGATAAGGTTTTGGATTGGAATTTCACAGAGCCAAAAGTAGAATGGTTTAAAGGAGGGCTATTAAACATCACCGAAAATTGTATTGATAGGCATTTAGCCACCCGTGGCGAAGAACCCGCGTTAATATGGGAGCCCAATAATCCCGAGGAGAGAACGCGCGTTGTTACCTACAATAGATTGCATAAACGTGTTTGTCAAGTTGCACAAATGTTAACGAATTTAGGTGTTAAAAAGGGTGATCGTGTTTGTATATACATGGGTATGGTTCCCGAACTTACTTATGCTGTTTTAGGTTGTGCACGTATTGGTGCTGTTCACAGTGTAATATTTGGTGGGTTTTCGGCACAAAGCATTGCCGATAGATTAGAAGACGCTAAAGCCGAATATATCATTACATGCGATGGTGCATATCGAGGCAATAAAGATATACCGCTTAAAAGTGTGATTGATGATGCCTTAATTGGCAATAAAGTGGTAAAAAAAGTAATTGTTTATACGCGTACGCGCACTCCTATTTCTATGATTAAAGGCCGAGATTTATGGTGGGAAGATGAAATGGAACATGCCGAACAACAAGTAGAAAAAGAGGGCAAAGTTTCTTTTCCTGCTGTGCCTATGGAAGCTGAAGACCCTTTGTTTATTTTATATACATCAGGTTCTACTGGTAAACCTAAAGGAGTGGTTCATACGGTAGCTGGTTATATGGTTTGGACTACATATACCTTTGTAAATGTATTCCAGTATCAGCCAGGTCAGGTGCATTTTTGTACGGCTGATATTGGTTGGATTACAGGTCACAGTTATATTGTATACGGACCGTTAAGTGCTGGTGGAACATCGTTGATGTTTGAAGGTATTCCTACATGGCCTGATGCTGGACGTTTTTGGGATATTGTTGATAAGCACAAAGTAGATATTTTATATACTGCACCTACTGCAATACGTAGTTTAATGGGCTTTGGTTTAGATTATGTAAAAGGTAAAGATTTAAGTTCATTAAAAGTTTTAGGATCAGTTGGCGAACCTATTAATGAAGAGGCTTGGCAATGGTATTTTAAAAATATTGGTAAAGAACGTTGCCCAATTGTAGATACTTGGTGGCAAACAGAAAC
>CALPIR020000086.1 GCA_943323675.2 Chitinophaga pinensis
AATACAATAGATACAATAACAATTATTACCAAAAATATACTGAAGATGAATACCGTAAACGTCAAGAACGTTTTTATAAAAAAAGCTATGAAGAAGAAGATTTGTACAACGGTGGATACCGTAGGAAAAATTATTCTTCATCAGAAAGCTATTATAATGGAGGTGGGCTAGGTATAGGTGGATTAAATTCTAAATCAACCTCAAGATTTGGCGGAAACAACATACCTACACCAATAAAGCCAAAAGATATTGATTTAGATAACAGAGACGTTGGAATTATTGATGGTATTGATAAATTGGGTCAAGACGGAAAAGGAGGCGTAAGCAATTCTACCAATCCTGGACAAGGACGCGGTGAAATAGACCCGAAAGGTGACAAAAAAACCGAGGATGCACCGCCACCGCCTGATGAGCCAGACATACCCATTAACACTGCTATACCATTACTTATCTCAGGAGGATTAATGTTAGCAGGATTTAAATTGAATAAAATTAAAAACGCGTTAGTTAACTAACGCGTTTTTTTTATTGATTATTAATATGGTGCCAAAAATCGGTTAGGCTGTTTGCTGGTAAGCCACAAGATTTATCAATACATCGATAAAAATTAACCGCCTCGGTTACTTGCTTATCAGCTAATAAAGGAATAGATGAATTGGCATAAACTACAACCGCTAACTTATTTGGCAAATATTGTTTATGTAGGTCTAACAAATAATTATTGGCCTCTTTTCCTACACAAACCAGTTGGTTAAAACCATTGTATTTAAACAATATTACTTGCAACCAATTGCTGTATCCCATTGGATGTTTTTCTAATTTAGGTTGTATGCCCAAGATCATTCGCTCGCAAATCTCGTGGTATTTATCCTCATCAAACAAATAACCTATTTGCATTAAACATTTGGCTAAAATTGAATTTGAAGAAGAAATCACATCATCATTTACATCTATTTTTCTAGCAACCAATTGGCTATCTTGGTGCGATTTAAAATAGAATAACCCCTTCTCATTATCATAAAACTGCTCGATACATTGGTCAAGTAACTGCTTCGCAAATAACAAATACTTTTCTTCGCTACTTGCTTCAAACAATCGAATTAATGCTTCTATTGTGGTAGCATAATCTTCAGCAAATGCCTTAATGGTTGTACTTCCATTTTTGTGTATTCTAAATAAATTTTCATGCTGCCACATCTCCATCATTATAAAATCGGCAGCTGTTTTAGCACTTAACAAATAGTCCAAATTACCAAACACCAAATAAGCATCCGAGTAGGCTTTAATCATTAAAGCATTCCAAGACGTAATCATCTTATCATCCAACCCTGGCCTTATGCGTTTCGCTCTCGCATCAAGTAAAAGCTGATTGCACTTTTCAATCGTCAACTCAATATCGGCAATGTGCTTACCCGTGAGTTGTTCAAGTTCTTCATCAGTTCGTGTTTTATATAAAATGTTTGTACCATCCTCCCAATTTCCGTAGGCATCAATACTAAAATATAAACCATACAAAGGGGCATCATCACCTAAAACATCTTGTATTTCTTTATAAGTCCACGTATAAAACTTCCCTTCTACTCCTTCACTATCCGCATCTAAAGCACTATAAAAATAACCTTGTTTGTGAGTTAGTTCACGCTTTATAAAGTGCAAGGTTTGATGTATGGTTTTTGCATACAATGGTTTGCCTGTAAGTTGATAGGCTTGTGCATATAAACTTACAAGTTGAGCATTATCGTAAAGCATTTTTTCGAAGTGGGGTACTTTCCAATAACTATCAGTACTGTATCTAGAAAAGCCTCCGCCAACTTGGTCATAAATGCCACCTTCAGCCATTTTATCTAGTGTTGTAACAACACCCTCTAATAACGAAAGGTCTTTAGTGTAGTGGTATTGATTTAGAAATAACTCCCAGTTATTGGGCATAGGAAATTTAGGTGCCCAAGCATATCCGCCATATTGAATATCAAAGTTTTGCTTCCAATTATTAATTATATCATAAACTTTACTCTTACTGATAAGTTTAGCATCGGGTTCACGAACCAACACATCTAATTTTCTGATACCAGCAGTTAATTCGGTGGCATATTGCATGGCTTCTTCCGTTTTATGTTCATAAAAATCCGCCAAAGATTTTAACACCTGCTCCCACTCCTGCTTGGGGAAATAAGTACCACCATGTATAGGTCTGCCATCGGGTAACGTAAAACAATTTAAAGGCCATCCTCCCCTACCGGTTAGTAACTGCACTGCATCCATGTATACTTGATCTACATCTGGCCTTTCCTCTCTATCTACTTTTATGCATACAAAATGCCCGTTCATAATAGCAGCAGTATCTTCTTGCTCAAAACATTCTCGTTCCATAACATGGCACCAATGGCAAGCCGAATACCCAATACTTACCAAAACCAACTTACGCTCTCTTTTAGCCTTATCAAAGGCTTCATCACCCCACTCATACCAATCAACTGGATTATGGGCATGCTGCAACAAGTATGGACTTGAAGCATGAATTAATTTGTTGGTGTAATTTTTAGTTCCCATCAGGGCAAAGCTAAGTATTGGTTAATAATATTTATATTTGATTTGTATATAGTAATTAAACCTAGTAAGCCCAATGCTAATTAAAACACACGGAAGTGCCGTTCATGGCGTTAATGCCGTAACCATCACAATAGAAGTTAATGTATCCAATCAAGGTGTTGGCTATAGTTTGGTAGGATTACCAGATAATGCCGTAAAAGAAGGTCATCATAGAATTGAAACTGCTGTAAAAAATATGGGCTTAAAAATGCCACGTTTGCGAGTGGTTATTAATATGGCTCCTGCAGATATACGCAAAGAAGGATCATCCTACGATTTACCCATTGCATTAGGCTATTTGGCAGGCTCAGATCAAATGCTTGGCGACAACTTAAATAAGTACATTATAATGGGAGAACTTGCTTTAGATGGATCGTTAAAGCCCATAAAAGGAGCCCTTCCAATTGCCATACAAGCACGCAAGGAAGGCTTTGAGGGATTTATTTTACCCAAAGAAAATGCACGAGAGGCAGCCATTGTAAACAACTTAAAAGTTTATGGTGTAGACAATATAAAAGAGGTGATTGATTTTTTTAACAATGAAGGAAACCTAGTACAATTTGAAATTGATACACGTGCTGAGTTTGAAAACAACCTACATAAAAACGAAAACGATTTTTCGGATGTTCGCGGACAAGAAAATATAAAAAGAGCGTTAGAAATAGCAGCAGCAGGAGGACATAATGTAATACTAATTGGCCCACCTGGTGCAGGAAAAACAATGCTTGCAAAACGTTTGCCTAGTATACTTCCACCGCTTACTTTACACGAAGCATTAGAAACAACTAAAATACATTCGGTTGCTGGAAGATTAAACAAGGAAACCTCATTACTTTATCAAAGACCTTTTAGAAGTCCACACCATACCATTTCTGATATTGCCTTAGTAGGTGGCGGAAATAATCCGCAACCAGGTGAAATTAGTTTAGCCCATCACGGTGTACTTTTTTTGGATGAATTGCCAGAATTTAAACGCACGGTTTTAGAAGTGATGCGCCAACCACTTGAAGAAAGAAGAATCACCATTTCTCGTGCTAAATTCTCCATAGAGTACCCCTCTAGTTTTATGTTAATTGCTTCGATGAACCCCTGCCCGTGTGGATACTTTAACCACCCCGAAAAAGAATGTGTTTGCGGACCTGGAATGGTTCAAAAATATTTAAGCAAGGTGTCAGGGCCGTTATTAGATAGAATTGACATCCACATAGAAGTAACTCCAGTTGATTTTGAACAGTTAACTGATACCAGAAAAGCAGAAAAAAGTGAAAGTATACGTGAGCGGGTTATAAGAGCGCGTGAAATACAAACGGAACGGTTTACTGAAAATGAAGGCATACATAGCAATGCCATGATGAGTAGTACTAAAGTTAGAGAGGTTTGTCAAATAAATCCAGCAGGGCAAACACTTTTAAAAACAGCCATGAATAGACTACAATTATCGGCAAGGGCTTATGATAGAATTTTAAAGGTTGCACGCACAATTGCAGATTTAGATGCGAGTGATGAAATTAAAATTGAACACCTAGCCGAAGCCATTCAGTACCGCAGTTTAGATAGAGAAAGTTGGGGCGCAAATTAGCGCTAACCAAGATGTAACTCAACACAAGGATCCCAAAATACTTCTTTAAATTTTACTACTTCATCATTCATAACTACTACCCCATCTTGTGCTAATAACTCTTGCATACGGGTGGGTGTACCAAAATGGGATTTTCCTGTTAGCAAGCCATTTCTATTCACAACACGCTGTGCTGGAACATCTGGTAAAGCATGGGCAGCATTCATTGCATATCCAACCATACGGCTACTTTTAGCCGTGCCTAAGTACCTGGCAATTGCACCATAACTGGTTACCCTTCCTTTAGGAATAAGTTTAACCACTTCATACACATCATGAAAAAAAGTTGATTGTTTGTTTGGCATGGCGTTATGCATAGGCAAGTATACTTAAAGAAAGTTAAGCAATCAATTATAATTGATATCAAAAAAACATCAAATCAAACTTAATAAACAGGCTCTTTTCAAGGGCAAACAACCTGATTTGATATGATTTATATAAAATTAAAGCTGTAACAAAGTATACCGATAGATAAAATTTACATCCACTTATTTAATTCGGCATTTTGTAATACTGAATTTGGGTTAAATTCGCCCCTATGAGTTTTTTAACTAAAGTAAAATTTAGCAACGTGAACAACCTAAGTGATGCACGTTATGCAGCCGCTGTTGGTATCGAGTATATTGGTTTTTGTTTTGATAAGTCTAACCCCGATTACATTGCACCAATCAAGGCAAAGGAAATGATTGATTGGATTACAGGCAGTAATATTGTAGCCGAATTTGGCAATCAATCAATTGAAGAAATAAAAGACATTAGTGAACTATTACAAGTTGATGCCGTTGAATTAAATAACACTATTTTACCCGATGAACTTCCTCAAATTGGCAAAGCCATCATAAAAAAAATAGATGTAAACGCATATTCGCAAGAGCAACTTGCAAATGAATTGGAGGCCTATGCAAAGCATTGTGATGCATTTCATGTTTATGCATCAACCCAACCCGAAAATTATGATTGCGAACAATTGGTTGATTTATGTAAAAACTACAAAATCATTTGGGGATTAGCCATTTCAACTCAAACAGTCATAAACACCATCAATTCATTTAACCCCTTTGCAATACATGTTTCGGGAGGCTCAGAAGAAAAAGTAGGTATAAAAGATTTTGATGACTTGAATGAATTACTAGAAATAATTACCTTAGAAGAATAATTATTTAAACCAGATGCACATTACAGAAATAAGTATTGGCACGTTTGAGCACCGCTTGTTATTGGCCTTTGTTTTAGGAACAATTATAGGCTTTGAAAGGCAATGGCGTCATAAAATGGCGGGTGTAAAAACAAACGCTTTAGTTGCTGGTGGTGCGGCTCTATTTATACTGTTATCAGAGAAAATTGTTGGCGACTCTTCGTCTGCTTCACGCGTTGCTGCAAACATCGTAACTGGTGTTGGTTTTTTGGGTGCAGGTGTAATGATGCGCAATGGTAATAGCATTAAAGGCATTAATACTGCTGCAACAATTTGGTGCTCATCTGCAATTGGTGCACTTGCAGGATTAGGTTATTGGTACGAAAGTTTAGTAGGCACTGCCTTTGTTGTTGTTGGTAATATTTTACTACGACCAATAGGAGATAAAATTGATAATCGCATCAATCAGATTACAGAATCCGGGAACTCATATCTACTAAACATTTCATTGCAACAAGGTGCAATGGCTTTTGTTAAACATAGCTTAATAGATGCTGTTTCAGCAGAATCAACCCTTCATATTACAGCTATTCAAACCAAAGGCAACACTGAAATTATTGCTGATATTCACTCCCTTGATAGAAGACAAACAGACATAGAAAATATAGTAAATAAGCTTTCATCATTAAATGAGGTTACAGCTATAAAATGGGAGGAAGTAAAACCCGTAATTTAGTATGGCTGATATCAATAAAAAAAACAGCTACAAGGTAATTGGCGTCATGTCAGGAACTTCACTTGATGGAATGGACATTGCCTATTGCGAGTTAAATTTAATAGAGGAAAAATGGCAATATAAAATTGTAGCCGCTGAAACTATACCCTATAACCAAACATGGTTAATTAGGTTAAAAGAGTTACACAAACAACCCGCTTTTGTTTTTTCTAAAACAGACGCTTTTTACGGTAAATATATTGGGCAGCTTATTAATACTTTCATTGCTAAACATCAACTTCAAGTTGATTTTATAGCAAGCCACGGACATACCATTTTTCATCAACCCGATAAAGGCTATACGGCACAAATAGGAAATGGTGCAAATATTTATGCCGAAACAGGCATAACAACCATTAATGATTTTAGAGTTGTTGATGTGGCTTTGGGCGGACAAGGCGCTCCGCTTGTGCCAATTGGAGATGAGTTACTTTTTAATGAATTTGATGGTTGCCTTAATTTAGGATGATTTAGCAACATTAGCTTTAAAAAAGAAAAACAGCGGGTAGCCTTTGATATATGCCCTTGTAATATTGTAATGAATCCAATTGCTAATCTATTAGGACTTGAGTATGATGATGAAGGTAAATTGGCTGCTCAAGGAGAAATTAACGACCAACTTTTAACCCAATTAAACGCCTTATCTTTTTATAATAAAACGACACCAAAATCATTGGGTACAGAGTGGGTAAGCGAACATTTTTGGCCAGTGGTTAAGCAGTATCAAATACCCCCAATTGATTTATTAGCCACACTTAATAAGCACATAGTACAACAAATAGTAATAATCATTAAGGCAAATAATTTAAAAAAAATATTAACCACAGGTGGAGGGGCGTTTAATAAATCGATGATTGATGATATAAATACACAAACACAAAACGCACTGATCATTCCAGATAACCTTTTAATAAACTACAAAGAGGCCCTAATCTTCGGATTTTTAGGCGTTTTAAGATCAATAAAAACCAACAACAGTTTAACACACATTACAGGCGCTTCAAAAGACAGTATAGGTGGTTGCATTTGGGGATAGCAGTAAAATTGGAGATAAGCAAATAGACCATTTGTATATCAAAACCTGATTTTTGTTTCTACCCTAATTATTTAAAATACCCGTTGTAAATTGCGGCCCATTAGAGCAAGAGAAAAATATGTCAACACAAATAGAAAAACTAATTAAACGATACGAAGAGAAACAACCTGAAATTGTTTTTGAATGGAAAGATAGCGAAACCGATGCCGAGGGTTGGGTGGTAATAAACTCCCTTCGCGGTGGTGCAGCAGGTGGCGGTACTCGCATGCGTAAAGGTTTAAATAAACATGAAGTTACCTCCCTGGCCAAAACCATGGAGATTAAATTTACCGTTGCAGGACCTGCTATAGGTGGTGCAAAATCGGGTATTAACTTCGACCCAGCCGACCCACGCAAAAAAGGTGTGCTTGAGCGTTGGTATAAAGCAGTAATGCCATTACTGAAAAACTATTATGGTACAGGTGGCGATTTAAATGTGGATGAAATACATGAGGTAATTCCTATTACCGAACAGTATGGTTTGTTGCACCCACAAGAAGGTGTGGTAAACGGTCATTTAAAATTAGACGAAACTGAAAAACAAAACCGTATTAACAACCTACGTAATGGTGTTTCTAAAGTTTTGGATGATGCGCGTTTTTCACCCGACACCAACAAAAAATATTTGGTAGCAGATATGATTACAGGTTGGGGTGTGGCAGAAGCGGTACGACATTTCTATGATTTCTGGGGACCAAATTTCACATACAAACGTGCCATCATACAAGGTTGGGGAAATGTTGCTGCAGCTGCAGCGTATTACCTATCACAAATGGATGTAATGATTGTGGGTATTATTGATCGTGAAGGCGGTTTGTTAAACAACCAAGGTTTTAGTAAAGACCAAATTAAGCAGTTGTTTATTGAGCGTGATGGTAATAAATTATCGCAAGCTACTTGCCAAAAAATGGGCTTCGAGTTTATGCCTTACAATGATATTGACCAGAAAATTTGGAGCATTGGAGCCGATATTTTTATTCCAGCAGCAGCATCGCGCATGCTAACCCAAGAGCAATTAGATACCATGGTTGAAAACGACCTTGATGTAATTTCTTGTGGGGCTAATGTGCCTTTTGCCGATAGCGAAATTTTCTTAGGACCAATAGGTAACAATGCTGACGACCGCGTGGCAGTTATTCCTGATTTTATTGCAAACTGCGGTATGGCCCGTACTTTTGCCTATTGCATGAGCGAAAACTTTGAACTAAAAGATGAGGCTATTTTTAAAGATGCTTCCGTTACCATTCGCCAAGCACTAATGCGCTTAAATCAATTCAATCCTAAACGCAATGGTTTATTAAAAAAAGGATTAGAAATGAGTATGGTTAACTTGGTGAAATAATTTATTTGTTGGCTGTTGGCTCTTTGCTGTTGGCGGCAATAACTTTTAATATATAAACAAAGTTACTAAATTGGAGTTTTAAAAATTACGCTATGAGAGATTTTAGAAAACTTCAAATTTGGGCTAACAGTATCGAACAAGTTGTTTCTACCTACGCGATAACTCAAGGATTTCCAAATGAGGAAAAATATGGATTGTGTTCTCAATTGCAAAGAGCCGCTGTTTCTATCCCTTCAAATATTGCAGAAGGATGCAGTAGAAACAGTGATATAGAATTCAAACGTTTTTTAGAGATATCAATAGGTTCTGCTTTTGAATTAGAAACACAACTTGTTATAGCAAATAAGCTAAACTATATTTCAAATGAAAAATTAGAGAAAGAGTTACTTACCATTAATGAACTTCAGCGTAAAATAAACAGCCTTATTACTAAAATAAAATCAAACATATAAAGGCATCCGGCTAAATGCTAAGAGCCAAATGCTAAAAGCTAATCCACATATGACTTTCCTTAACACACTGGCATTTGCCCAACAATTAGATCAAGAAGATAAACTGGCTCATTTCCGTAATGAGTTTTATATGCCTAAAAAAGACGGCAAGCCCATGATTTATTTATGTGGTAATTCATTAGGGCTTCAACCCAAAA
>CALPIR020000087.1 GCA_943323675.2 Chitinophaga pinensis
ACTGGACAGCTTGGATAAGTGAAGACGGAGACCTACGAAAAACACCAGATGTTTACCTATATGACAGAGACCTTGAATACCTCTTAAACGAGGTTACCCAAATAAACAAAATGATAACTACACTTAGATGATAATTTATGTAAACTAAATTAATATGAAAACGATACTTGTTCCGACTGATTTTTCAAAAAATGCATCACAGGCCTTAGATTACGCAGTAGCTCTTGCAAAAGTAGAAAATGCTGACATTATATTGGTAAATGCATGGCAAATAGTGTATCCCGCTAGCGACATTGTGGTTTCCAAAGAATTTACAGAAAAGCAATTGAAGGAAGCACATTTAAGTGCATTTGCTCAATTGAAAGCATTGTCTTTAAAAGTAAAAGCGTCACATGTACCGTGTAATTTTTTTGATAAACAAGGTACGCTAATTAAGGTAATACTTGACCTAATAGAGAAGCATGATATTGACCTTATTATAATGGGAACTAAGGGCGCTAGAGGACTAAAAGAATTGTTTTTAGGGACCAATACGGTACAAATAATGCAGAAAGTAAATTGTCCCATTATTATTGTTCCTAAAGGTAGCACATTTAAAGGATTGAAACGAATAGTTTACGCCACCAATTACCAAAAAAGCGATATAATAGCTTTATCTCAAGTGGTAGCGCTTGCCCGTGTTTTAAATGCCGAAATAACACTGCTGCATGTTGCAGATAAGCATTATGCGCCCGAAGAGGCTAAATCGATTTTAAATCTGTTTTCTAAACAAGTGAGTAATAAAATGCATTATGAAAACATCTCCTATCATATACTCTTTGGCAATGACGCAAAAGAGGAACTTGATGAATATGTAAAAAGGAAAAGAGCTGATCTGGTTGTGATGTCAGCACCAGAGCGAAAATCGTTAGATCATTGGTTTAGTAGAAATATTGCAAAAATAATGGCTTACCACACGAAAATGCCATTAATGGTCTTTCATCATCAACAAAATTCTATTATTTTTATTTGAAACAATTTATCCAAAATATATCCCGTAACGTAAAACAGCAATAACCATCAAAATAATTTAATGAGCCTGTAATAATTTTATTCGCAGTTATGTAAGGTATGAATAAAAGTAATCGATGAGCTAGCAGGGTTAAATCTTCAGTTGCTTTATTGTTCCTTAAAGCCACTTGATAAATTGGCTCAACTTTTAATTCATTTAAAACATACGAAATTATAACGGAGTTGATTTATTTTCATGTTTTATTGTATACAAATAACCACTATACATCAATAACCAAAAAAGTCTTTATATTTGCTTTTTAATGAAGCTTCTCATTACAAACGCAATTATTTGCGATCTTCAATCAGCTTATCACGGCAAAAAATGTGATGTATTAATCGTTAACGGTGTTATTGATACAATTCAAACCGTATCAACTAAACAATCCATAACAGCAAAATCAGCAAATAAAACCCTCGATGCTCAAGGTGCTTATTTAAGTCCTGGCATGGTTGATATGCGTGCTGCATTAAGAGAACCTGGATTTGAGTTTAAGGAAGATTTGATTAGTGCTGCAAATGCAGCATCAGCTGGTGGATACACACATATTACAGCATTACCAAACACTTTACCAGTAATACAGAACAAAGCCGATTTAGCCTTTATAGCAGCTAAAGCACAAAGCCTTGCAGTACATATTTTGCCATATGGTGCTATTACTAAAAACTGTCAAGGGCTTGAAATGAATGAACTTTACGATATGCATCAAGCAGGTGCAGTAGCTTTTACAGATGCAAATAAAAGTATTATGCACTCTGGTGTAATGATGCGCGCATTACTATACAGTAAAATATTTAATGGTTTGGTTATTACCCATGCTGAAGATACTAACTTAAGTGCGGGAGGACAGATGCATGAGGGAGTTAACAGTGTAAACTTAGGATTAAAAGGTATACCTAATATGGCCGAAGAAATAATGATTGTACGTGATATCGAATTGGCAAAATACACCGATGCCCCAATTCATTTTTCGCACATTAGCAGTAAAGCCAGTATTGATATTATTAAGAAAGCTAAAAAACAAGGATTAGCAGTTACATGCGATGTGGCAATTGCCAACTTGATTTATACTGATGAGGCTCTAGTAAACTTTGACAGCAACTTTAAACTGAACCCTCCATTGCGAAGTAAGGTAGACCAAAAAGCATTGTGGGATGGTTTATTAGATGGCACAATAGATTGTATTGTTACTGACCATTGCCCTGAGGATATTGAACATAAAGTGGTAGAATTTGAATATGCATCAAAAGGCATGATCATGTTTCAAACAGCATTAAGCTTATTGCTCATGCACAAGCCACAACAAATAAATACAGAGGTTATTATAAAAGCACTTACTCAAAACCCTAGACAAATTTTAAAACAGGTATCCGTAAGTATAAGTGCAGGATCGAATGCTGATTTGTGCTTATTTAACCCTAAAACAACTTGGTTATACCATGCGAAAAATAATTTATCTAAGAGTGGAAATAGTCCAGTATTAGGACAAACACTTACTGGAAAAGTTATTGCAACAGTTACCAAAAACACCCTTTACAAATATTAAATTTTATATATGAGCAATGCAATAAAAGCAGTTGATGCTTTAATTAACAGTTTCGAACAAAACCAAGAGTTAGCCTCTGCGATAACTACGGTTTTTGAAAGTAATGAAACCTTTTTATTTAAGTTGAAAAACTTCGATAATCATTTTTCAAAACATCCATCGCATGAACCGATACAGGAGTATGCCTTTGACATGATGATGGCTCACCACCTAGAATCGAATAATGATGATGAAGATTATTTTGAAAGCAGAGAGTGGGAAGACATTGAAGAGAAAACCTTAGATAGAGGGACAGAATTATTAAACATGCTACTGTACATAACCGAAGTGCAAGATGCAGAAGCACCAATTGAGGTTGAAGACTTTTTGTATGAGTTTTTATTGGTTGATGAAGATGAATTTCAAGATGAACATCGCATTTACGAAGAACTTATTGCCAATGTAGATTTAGTTGATGAAAACGTAAATAGTATTATTGAAGTTGCTAAACGTTTACCAGAAAACTTAGAAATTAGAGAGCTATTTGTTCCACTAATTTTATTCTTCAACAATCCTGAAGCTAGAGAAATTAGTAGAGAATATGCAGACAAACTAACAAAGGAAGAATATGCCTTGTTAAGTGGAATGTTGACATTTGCCAACTAATCAAAACACCAATAAAAAAGCCGCAATACAATGTATTGCGGCTTTTTTATTTACCCTTCAAAACGGGCTTGCCAATCTAACATACCACCCAAAACATTTCTTACATTGGTAAAGCCTGCGTCTTCTAAAAACATTTTTGCTTGACCGCTGCGCGCACCACTACGGCAATGAATAATTACTTCTTCATTTTTCAGGTGCTGTAACTCGCTTATTCTTCCAGGTAATTCACCTAACGGAATAAGTGTTGCACCTATATTAAATACTTCGTACTCGTGTACCTCTCGTACATCAAATAAGTTTAATTTTTCTCCAGCGTCCATGCGCTCTTTTAATTCTTGTGTAGTTATATCTGCCATATGCAATTAAGTGTTTATATATAGATTAACGTTGTAACATTACTTTTTGTACCGTGGTTGATGCACTTTTTTCATCTTTAATGTGTACCAAGTATAAACCATCACTTAAGTTGTTCAAATTTAAAGTATGGGTAACTCCAGATTCATTAAACATAAGTCTGCCCATTAAATCAACAACACTAATTGTATACGAGGTTTGGTGCAAACCACTAATAAATAAATCACCTTGATTAGGATTTGGATAACAAGTAACCTGAAGCGCTTTTGTTTCAAATTCGTGTTCACCAACGGGTAATGGATCAATCCACTTACCTACAATCGGGCGCATCATCAAAGCACCTGGTAGATTAGTAGGTTGCCATAAGCCTTGCACGTTGTAAAACATCTCTGGATTAGGAGCGTACTGATGGTTAAACTTAAAATTCAGGTCTAAACCTACGTTTAGTTCAAACTGCTGATTTTGTTCCCAACCGATAAAAACTTCGTTGGTAACATATATTGGTTGATTAAACTTTACATAATAAAAACCATTTCGTGCATTATAATAAACTGCATTTGCAGGTATACTTAATATAGGTTCTTCGGTTGTTAACGAAACACTTTTCCAAACCATAATATTAAATGGCAAAGTACTCACATCATTCACACTTCTGTTAAAATGTACTGCCATTCCGTATATACTATCTGGTTTGGCAAACTCATACCTTAAAGCCACTTTTCCAACCGCATTTTTTATTCCATATCCTCCCTCTGCCGTTCCGTCATCAAAGGCATAATAGTTTACAAAATAAGTAGGTTGCCATATTGTATCGTTGGAACGGATGTTATCAACCGTGGTACCTAAACGGGTATAAAATCTACTCCAAACTACCACAGAATCATCACTAAAATTACCTGCTATATTTATTGTTTTTTTGATGCTTGCGGCACGCGAACTGCGCGATGGCAACACACTAATAATACTACCAAAATTGTCTAAACGTGAAAATTTTTGATCGAATATTTCTCGTCCGTAATCAATTGCATAACTCTGGTTGCTGTTGTTACTTACCCCAAAATATTGTGTGTCGTTAGTATAGGTTGAAGAAGCTACTTTAAAGTGATTAAACGGCATAGCACTGTATTTTTTTAGCAGTGGTGATGGATTTTCTTGTATTGAAATATCTGTAATGGCATCGGTTAGTGTTCGGCCTTTGTTAAGGTATACATAATCTAAATGCCAATGGCTTAAGTTACCAGTTCTACTACCAATATTAATAAAGCGCATTTGAAACTCATCATGCAAATACAAAGCAGGTAAAGCGATACGAACCTGTAAAAACGAATCGGTTAAAAAATCGCGAGGTGCACCTTTCCATAATAAATTAAACGAATCGGGTGATGCAGCATTATATCTGCCAAATAACATCAAACTATCACCAAAATCAGGCTCCATTCCTAAACCTTGTGGCTGCACAAAAAAACTTAAGTAAACAGAATCTGCAGCAGTTAATCCATTAAGTTTAATGGGCAATGATGTTAATGTATCACAATAACCACGACCAAAACCGTAAGGCACTCCTACCCTATTTAAGCCATCAAAAGTGGCCACATTTAAACTTGGCGGTGCAATTGGAAATCGGTTATTTACAAAAACCAATCTATCCAACCATTTATTCTGGTCGGGGTATACTTGGTTTGATGAAAAATCATCAACAAATGGAATGAGCACTTTTTGCCCAATATGAAAACCGCTCACCACCCATTTCAACGTATCGTTAGAAACACCGCGAGCTATAACCCTGTATCCAAAATTAGCATGGTTAAATCGGTTACCGTTAACATGTGCCGTAAACGAATTCCAAGCTCCTGATTGAGCTGCGCTAACGACTAATTGTGTGATCCAAAGCCCACCGTTGTTTTTAAATTGTAATATTAAAGAGTCATTGTTTTGGCTTGATATGGCAAGGAAATAAAAACGGAAGTATACAGAATCCTTGGTGTTTAGTTGCGACAGATCAACACTATGTGACTCTATGGTGTCGTTAAAACCATTGTTGTAATTGTTTCCATTTACATCTTGCGCGTCTAGCTTTATTACATTACCCCAGCTAATTCCAAAACCTGTTCGCTTCTCGCCTTGCATTAACCGCCAAGAGTTACGGTATGTTTGTGTGGTATTCCAAAAAATATTTTCGTAATAAGGAATATTTTGCTTTATCGCGAAAACAAAATTAAATAGTCTGAATGTATTGGTATTTATAGCACTTCGGGTTGAGTAGTTTTGCCACCTTAACTTAAATCCAGCGTGCTGGTATAACAATCCCAAAGGAAAATTAAACTGAATATTTCTACGTTTGACACTTATTGGGACAGAGCGCCAAATATTATCCCAGTTTCCAGCTGCATTTAATGCTTGCAATACCAAAGAATCTCCCACTTGCCAAGTCTCACCCATTTCATACTCAAAGCCGATGTAACATTTATCTGGTATGGCAATCAGATTAATGCTGTTTGAGGTAAGCTCATCTGTAATACCAAACGTACCATCACCATTATTATAAGTTGCTCCTGTATTATTTTGGGCATTAAATATAGCTATGTTGTTGGCTGTTGTAACACCACCAACTTCCCAAAAAAGTGTATCGGGTTTGGATTTAGTAAAATGTTCAACTACTGGAAACTGCTTGGGAAATAGGGCTTGTGTTTTAGATAAAACACTTTGGGTTTGATTAACCGATAAATTTTGCAACAATAAATTACCATTTAAAGGCAAACGGGTTTCGTATTGGGCAAAAATGGTTATACTGGTAAACGCAGCCGACAAAAAGGTTAATAGTTTCTTCATTATTGCCTAATAAATAAATCAATTGGTTGACCGCCATTGACAGTAGCGCCCTCCGTAAATGGTGGGTTTTGTCTTACTACCTTTGCTGTTGTAGTATCGCTAATGCTACCCATATATACAACCGACCCTATTGTTAACGAAGAACTTTGTAATAAATTATTAGCCTCTTCAAGAGTTAAACCAGTTAAATCTGGCATATCAATACTTTCTCCGCCCAAGCCATCACCCAACACCAAATCAACTGCAGTACCTTTTCCTATTTTAACACCAAATTGTAAACTCGCACCCATGTATTGCACATCAAGTACAACATCTTTTGCTAGATCTGGCTTGTAAATAAGCTTTCCTACTTTAAGACCTGTACTGGCCAACATTGCCTCTGCTTGACGCAATGATACGTCCAACAAATTTGGCAAATTAACTTGTGGTGCTTTATTGCTATTGATTGTTATATAAACGAAACGACCTTCTTTTACTTTACTCTGCGGAGCAGGATTTTGATCCAAAATACTCAACTTGGGTTTGTCATCAAAATAAAGTGAATCGCTAATGACATAACGTAGTTTTTTTTGCTCTAACACATGGATAGCATCTTCAATTTTTAACCCTCTAATATCTGGCACGCTTAACGACTCGCCATGACGGGTGTAACTATTTAAAAATAATGACACCACCGTAAATATTATAAGCAGTGTTACAACAATTGCAATAATGTGTACACCAAATGTTTTTATAAATTTCATTTACTAAAAAAACCTTTTGTATGTGGCAAAATAAATAATAATGCGCAAACCTTAAAACTAATTTTCCGATAATTTAGCGGCATGTAAACTCTTGTTAACAAGTGATTTTCGGAAAAATCTACATAAAAAACAGTAGCCACACCACCAATAAAACAGGAAGTAAAATTGGTATACTATATTTTACAATGTATTGAAAAAAACCTGGCATTTTAATCCCCTGTTGTTCTGCTATGGCTTTAACCATAAAATTAGGTCCGTTACCTATATAAGTAAGTGCCCCAAAAAAAACTGAACCTACCGATATGGCTTCGAGGTAAATTACATTGTTACTCGCAATAAAAGCATGAATATCATTTATGTTATTTACACTCAAACCAAACATGCTAAGCGATAATGCTAAAAAATTTACATAAGTAGGTGCATTATCTAACACACTGCTAAACAAACCAGATGCCCAAAAAACAACCGAATGTGGTAATGGTTCAGCAATACTGCTTCCTGCACTTTCCAATAATTGCAACGCAGGAATCATAGATAAAAATATACCGAAAAATAAAAATGCAACTTCTTTTATCGGTTCAAAATCGAAACCATTGCTTTGAAGCGCATGCTTGTTGGCTTTTTTGTATGCAACAAAAGCAATCACTAATTGCATCATTTCTCTTATGAAGGAAACCTTTTTACCATGCATATCAATAAAAGGAACACCATCAATTACGTTGGGATCAATAAAAACAGATCCAATAATTAAGGCCAACCAAATAAAGTTTTGCTTTCCATTTATAATTATTTTTTGTGTGTAATGGGTACTTACATCAACATCATCTAATTGCGAATTGCGTTTTTCGAAAAAATAAAAAATAACACTTAATAAAAACATAGCCACTAACCAAGGCGAGATTAAATGTTGTAATGTCCAAAAGAAAGGCACACCCTTTAAAAAACCCATAAACAATGGAGGATCACCAATTGGTGTTAACAGACCACCTAAGTTTGACACAAAGAATATAAAAAAAACAATGTGATATGGTTTTAAACGGTAACGGTTAACACGCATAAATGGGCGTATTAACAAAACCGAAGCTCCTGTTGTACCTATGAAATTAGTGAGTATCGCTCCAATCAGCAAAAACACAATATTTACCTTAGCCTTAGATTCGAAATCGGCAAAAACGAATATGCCACCAGCTGCTACGTATAATGAAAAAAGCAAGCAAATAAAGGAGGTGTATTCAGCAAAGGTTTCTGCAACTATAATGGGCTGCTGTTTAACTATCAAATAATATCCACCAACCAACGCACCAAATGTTACAGCAATAGCCTTATAGTACTTATGCCAAAAGTGAGCAAAAAATAATGGACCAATTGCAATTAATAACAACAAACTGGCAAACGGTAAAATCAACCAAGCTGCGGGAGCTTGGTGAGTTATGGAAAGTAGAATATTAGCTAACATATAACAATTTAAAATTCAAAACTAGCGGATGCGCAACCTACGACCAGCTTTTAGTTTTGTTTTGGTTGATATTTTATTTAAGCGACCAATTTGTTTAACGGACACTCCATTTTTGTAAGCGATTTTACCTAATGTATCACCACGCTTAACGATGTAGTAACGAGAGCGCAGTTTAGTTTGTTGTTCTTTGTAAAGTTTAACGTGTGTAAAGCATTGTTTATCTATTTGCAAAGTATCGCTTAACAATGATCCTGATGGAAAATAAATCACCTTACTTGGATCAATTTTTTCGCCTTTAAAACGAACCTCAAAATGCAAATGCGGTCCAGTGCTTCTGCCTGTATTACCCGACAATCCAATAATTTCCCCACTCCGCACAGGCTTACCAGGATAAGCAAGTAATTGATCAAAATGTGCGTACAATGTTTCTAGCCCGTTATAATGTCTTACAACAACAACATAACCATAATCAGAACTACGTTTAGCCACTCTAACTATCCCATCAAAAATAGAATATACAGGATCGCCAACCTCCATGCGTACAT
>CALPIR020000088.1 GCA_943323675.2 Chitinophaga pinensis
AGGAATAATTTATTAGGCAAAATAGCACCTAATCTTGTTATGCCTGATACGGGTTATGCTAAGCGTGAACTTCACCATATAAAAGCTAAATATACCATGATACTATTTTGGGATGCTAATTGTGGAAGATGTAAAGAAGAAATTCCAAGATTGAAAGATTTATACGAGAAATTAAATAAAGATGACATAACGAACGGAAAAAAATTAGAAGTATATGCAGTTAGCTTAACCAATATTGCTGAAGAATGGAAGAAGTTTGTAGCAGATAACAAACTAAAATGGGTTAATGTAAGTGATTTATACAATAACACTAAATTTCGTAAGTTGTACGACATATATAGCACACCTGTTATATACTTGCTTAACGAAAAAAAGGAAATTGTAGCAAAAAGATTAAGTGTTGAGCAAGTTGCAGATTTTATTGAAAAAGGGATAAAATAACCTTTATGAATAAACCGCTAAAAATAGGTATAACAGGAGGAATTGGGAGCGGAAAAACGCATGTTGCTCAAATATTCATTAAATTGGGAGTTCCTGTTTACTTTGCTGATGATCGTGCAAAATGGTTAATGAGTAATAATTTAACAATAGTTGAAAAAGTGCTTCAACTCTTTGGACCACATGCATATGATAATGACTCTTTAAATAGAGCTTATATTGCAAACAAGATCTTTAAAAATAAATTACTTTTAGAAAAGCTAAACTCCATCGTGCATCCCATGGTTTCAGCTGATTTTAAAATATGGGTTGATTCTCAAAAAGCCCCTTATGTTTTAAAGGAGGCAGCCTTATTAATTGAAAGCGGTTCATTTAAAGATTTAGACGCAATTTTAACCATTGATGCACCAATAAACGTTAGAATAAAAAGGGCTGCTTATCGTGACAAGCAGAGTGAGAAAGAAATAGAAAGAAGAATAAAAAATCAGCTACCAAACAACATTAAAGTTAATGCTGCTGATTTTGTAATAAATAACGATGGATACACGCCATTGCTACCCCAGATTATACAATTAAATACCCTTTGGAACTGATACTACAAAATAGTATCTAAGTCGTGCTTGTGTAATAATTTGATAAATACTTCAAAATCCTTTGGATATGGGGCAATTACATCATAATTCTTACCAAAAGCTGTAAACCTAAGCTGATAAGCGTGAAGCGCAACGCGTTGCATCATGGGTTGTTCATTTTCCCATTTACTTGTTTTGAATCCGCGTTTAAATTTGCTTAGAAAAGGCTTCTTTCCACCATAGGTTTCGTCACTAACTATAGGGAAATTTTGCGAGGCCAAATGTACTCTAATCTGGTGTAATCGTCCAGACACTGGATTGCACGCCAACAGCGTGTGATGATTAAACACCTGAAGAGTTGATATAATTGTTTCAGCTTTTTTCCCATCTTTCAAATCAACCTTAGCTAAACCTTTTGATGTAATAGAAAGTGGCAATAGAATACTTTTATTTTCTACTTGTAAATATCCCTGAACAACAGCATGGTATGTTTTCTCCACTTCTCGATTTTCGAACATAGAAGCAAGTAATTTAAAAGCTTCATTGGTTTTGGCTATCAATAATACACCAGAAGTTTCTTTATCTAACCGATGGCAAAGTTGTACATCTTCATAATATTTACGGGCCATTTGCAGCAGGTTAACTGCTCCCCCACTTCTTTCATCAAGTGAAGAAAGATGTGCAGGTTTATTTACGAAAATGAAATAATCATCTTCATAAATAATGATGTCTTTAAATTGCGGCAACTTAGTCATGGCAGCGAAGATACATTTGTTTAGAGAAGTAAAAACTTAATGCTACTCATTATGCTGAAATTTTAATATGATGGGTTTAAAAATTATGAGAGGCTAATAATAAAATACCGTTTGGTTAGAAAGAAACTGATATACATTTAAAATTATAAATCAGTTCAGATACAAAACCGAATAAACAGCGATTGAGATTTGAGGATGCTAATTACCTTTAAATCAAAGCGCATTTCAAATTAACATATAAAACTATTTACTGTATCAGAAACTAAAGAATATCCATTTCAAAAACTAGATTAAATAAATTGATGCGTTGTTTGGACAAATAAAATTGCGGCACAGGTCCTTTTATGTTTAGTTAATGACAGATTATTTGAGTTTAAAAGATTGCTCTAAATAACAAGAACAAACCACCAGCAAGTATTATTGTAACAGGCAATGTTAAAGCCCATGCAATAAAAATATTTTTAATGGTTTTGCCCTGAAGGTTTTTTATTCCTTTACTTGCAACCATACTACCAGCAATACCGCTTGACAAAACCTGAGTGGTACTAACCGGCAAACCTAACCAAGTACTTAATCCGATTGTACTTGCTGCCACTATTTCGCTACTTGCACCTTGAGCGTATGTAAGATGCTGCTTACCGATTTTCTCTCCTATTGTTTTAACAATTCGTTTCCAACCTACCATTGTCCCCAACCCTAAAGATAATGCAATCATAACGATAACCCACATTGGAGCATATTCTGTAATGGATTTCATTTGCCCAACTTGACTGATAAGTGTTTTTTCATCTTTTGCATTAATGGTAAAATCTTCACTTGCTAATAATTTTTGAGTTGATTTGCCAATGATGATAATATCTTTTCTGATAGAAATTTGATCAGGACCATTGAATTCAGAAAAGGAAATTTTATTTCCCATCTTACCATTTAAGTCATTGATTAAACTATTAATTTTAGCAAATTCAAAGCTATCAGCCTTACTTAATGATGTCACATCGACTCTAGAGTATGATGCTTGAACTTGAGCAATTGTTTTGCGATAATCAGACAAATCTTTACTATGGTCGATAGCAAAATAACTAGGCACAACAGCAATCATTATTAGCATAATTAGTCCTACTCCTTTTTGTCCGTCATTACTACCATGACTAAAACTAACACCTGTGCAGGTAATCAATAATATAGCTCGAATCCAGAAGGGAGGAGGAGAGTTAGTATCAGGTTCTTTAAAAATGGCTTTGTTTTTAATTATTTGTTTTAGGATATACATTAAAAAAATAGCTAAACTGAAACCAGCCAATGGAGAAAGGACTAAAGACAATCCAATATCACCAGCTTTGCTCCAATTTACATATTTCAAACTTGGTTCATCCGCTATTAAACCAAAAGCCAAACCAACACCAAGTATAGATCCCACAAGGGTGTGTGAACTGCTACAAGGTATACCGTAATACCAAGTACCTAGATTCCATATAATCGCTGTTAAAAGCAGTGCCATTATTAAGGCTACATTATGAGCCAAATCAGCATCTGTTAAAACCTCAACTGGTAAAAGATTGCTAATACCCATCGCCACTGTAATACCACCAGCAAAAACGCCTATTCCATTCCAAATCCCACTCCATATAACAGCAACCCAAGGCTTTAAACTATTGGTGTAAATTACTGTAGCAACAGCATTGGCAGTATCATGAAAGCCATTAATAAATTCGAAAGCACATGCCATTAATAAGCAAAAAATTAAAAGGGCTGTGTAAGTAGGGTCTAAACCGAACATATTTGTTTGTTTATTATTATTGTGGCAAATGTAGTTTCAGCAAGGTTAGTCAATATTAAGTAATAGTTAACTTTTACATCAATCCACCCTAAATTTATAGATTTAGCCCTATTAAGTAAATTGTAATATAATTTTATTTAGCATATCCACTTGTCACAAATTGCTTTCTGTTTATAATTTTTATTTTACTTTCGCCATTCACAAAACACAATTACCTAAAAAACATGAAAAAATTCTTAGTTGGTATGCTAGCTTTTGCTTTGTTAGCAGCAAATGTAAAGGCCGATGAAGGTATGTGGTTGCCTTGGTTATTAAAAAACCAAACCACAGAAGCTATGAAAAAAAAGGGGCTTAAATTAACCGCTGATCAACTTTACGACATCAACAAAAGCAGCTTAAAAGATGCTATAGTTTGGTTTGGAGGCGGTTGCACTGGTGAAGTGATATCTCCCAATGGGCTAGTTCTAACTAACCACCATTGTGGATACGACTACATTAGTAATTTAAGCACCAGTTCGGATAATATTTTAGACAATGGCTTTTGGGCTAAAAACTACCAAGAAGAAAGACCAGTTGCTGGATTAACGGTAGCATTTGTTGTTAAGGTAGATGATATTACCACAGAAGTATTGGATGCGGTAAAAGGATTGAACGAAAAAGAGCGTACTGCAAAATTACCAAGCGTTTATAAATCTATTATAGAGCGTGTTACAAAGGGAACCCAGTATGAGGCACAATGCCGCGAAATGTATAAAGGTAATGCTTACTACGTATTTACTTTTGAGCGTTTTACGGATATTCGTTTGGTAGGCACACCACCACAAAATATTGGTAAATTTGGTGGAGAAACTGACAATTGGATGTGGCCTCGCCACACAGGAGATTTTAGCATGTTTCGCGTATACATGAGTAAAGATGGTAAACCGGCTAAATACTCTCCAGAAAATATTCCATTAAAAGCCAAGCATCACCTTCCTATTAACCTAAAAGGTATAAACAGTGGCGATTATTCTATGATTATGGGTTTCCCAGGCAGAACTAATCGATACGAATTTAGCCAAGGCGTGCAAATAGCGACTGATTTAGTTGACCCTGCAATTGTTGCCTTGCGAGATGTAAGGTTAAACGCATGGAGAGAAGAAATGAAAAAAGATACAGACATCCGTTTAAAATTATCGGGTGATTTTGCCAGTGTATCGAACTACTGGAAATACTTTAGAGGAGAAGCTGAACAATTAAAGAACAATAAAGTATTTGAGCAAAAACAAAAAGAAGAAAAAGCATTTGCTGCTTGGGCTAAAGATAAAGCTGATTACAAAAACTTGTTAAATGAAGTTGAAAAAACATTTGCTGCATACAAACCTTACAGTTTGCAAACTACTTATTTAAGAGAAGGCATTTATGCTCCAACTATAGTAAAGTACGCTCAATTTGCATCAATGCTGGAAGAGGCTGTTACGAAAAATGACACCGCTAAATTATCTGGATTGAAAAAACAACTTGTTGAAGCAGTTAACGATTTACCTTATGACGAACCAATTGTTGGTGCTGACAAGAGGCTTTTTGATAGCATATTGGTACATTATTATAATAACATCCCTAAAGACCAGCAAGCACCTTATTTTGCTGAAGTGATTTTAAAATATGGTACATCGCCTCGTGAAGCAATAAAAGCCTACACTGATTATGTGTTTGATAACAGCATCTTTGCCAATACAGAAATGACCAGAGGTTTTATCAAAAACCCAAGGTTAAGCATGTTAAAAAATGACATTGCATTTAAACATTTTGATGCATTTAGAAAACATTATAATTCTGCATTTAAAGCTAAAGTAGATTTATTTAATGAAACAATTTTAGCTCATGGTCGCACTTATATAAAAGGCTTAATGGATATGAACCCAAATAAAGAGTTTTATCCTGATGCAAATTCATCATTACGTTTAACGTACGGAAGCATTAAGGCATATGGTAAATATCCTTTATTTACAGACTTAGATGGTGTAATTGAAAAGAATAAGAAATTTGCAGGAAACAACGAATTTGCAATTCCTGATAGATTGAAAGAGTTACACCAAAAGAAAGATTATGGAAGATATGCCATGAAAAACGGTAAGTTACCTGTGGCTTTTTTAAGTGATAATGATATTACTGGTGGTAACAGTGGTAGCCCTGTAATTGATGGAGAAGGCCGAATTATTGGATTAGCTTTTGATGGAAATTGGGAAGCAATGAGTGGTAATATACATTTTGACCCTAAAAACAAACGGACTATTAGCGTGGATATACGTTATGTATTATGGTTGGTTGAAAAATATGGCCAAGCACCAAACATTGTTAATGAAATGACTATTGTACAATAAAAATAAGTTCTAATAAAAAAGGCTGCCTTAAGAATTTTCTTAGGGCAGCCTTTTTTATTTAATATAATTGGTAAACTACTTGCTTTTTTTGTTTTTAATATGAAACTGAACTAAGTCGTTAAGGGGAGATTGGATTATTTTTCCAACGCGCATATCATAGCTATTGGCTACTTCAACCAAAATGTCACTAAATACGTATCCAACAGAACCAACACAGTTAAAGGTGTAAAGTTTATAATTAGGATATTTGCTAACTAAATTTTTGAAAAAATCCCTGAACGAGTCACGTACTTTGTTTCTTATATAAGGATGGGCAACATACTCATCTGCGAATTTGCAGAAACTTGCCAAGTATCTATTTGGAAACTTAGTGGTGTATAATGTCTGGTAAATTTGCTCGTTATTTTCAATCTGAAAACGCTCTTTAAAACGTTTTTGTAAATCTGGCTCCAAACGGTTTCGCATAAAATCGCGTAAAATTTTTCTTCCTATATAACTGCCACTTCCTTCATCGCCAAGCAAATACCCTAACGAGTCAATATTCTCAACACAATCGATTCCATCATAAATACACGTATTAGCTCCTGTACCTAAAATCGCAGCAAATCCCTTTTCATTACCAAGTAATGAGCGTGCACTTCCCAATAAATCATGACCAACAATTATTTTAGCATGAGGAAAAACTTTGCTTAATGCGTCTTCTACAATTTTGACCTTTGATTGCGTTGAGCAACCAGCACCATAAAAATGTAATTCATCTACCAAATCTGCATCAAGATATTTTACTAAGTTTTCACTTAGCGAATAACAAATACCTTCGGTATCTATAAAATATGGATTGTACCCAACGGTATGATAACTGGTTACTGAATTATTTTCAGGATTAATCAAGGCCCAATCGGTTTTAGTTGAACCACTATCGGCTATTAATATCATAACTTATTATTGTTGTAACTCTACTATTCAGATAACTTAAAGGGAGGCAATATATAGATATATTTTTTAATTGTATGAAGTAAACACGAGCTTAAAATAATGACCTCTACTAACTATCTAAAACCTCTCATTTGAGATAAACCTTTATTAATGTAAATATCTTTAAATGATACTACTGATAATAATCGGCTAGGTAATAAATTTCTTGATTATTGAGTTGTCGTTTTTAAATTTAATATACTAACTCAACATTCTTATCGTAGCAAATTTCATTCAACTCTGGTAAACGATTAATAATTTCAAACTTTAATAACCTAGCCAAAATATCATTCCATTGTTTTTCATTCATCTGCTGATGGCATGCATATTCCAAATCTTTAAACCACAACTTTGCATCATTTTCTTTGATACCATATCTTTCAGCTATCATAGCAGGAGCCTTACTATTATTTGTCATTACCAAACAACTTAAATTTACAATACTCAATATTTGGTTCAACACCAGCTCATGCTGAACAAGAAAATGATTAGTGGCAGTTATCACAAAACACGGCCAAGGTGTACTACACTCGCCTATCATTTTAAACTCACCATTATCAACGTAGGGTTTGGTGGTATACTTCTCCCACATAAATAACTGTGAAGTGTTTTCTGCTAGTGCTTTTCTCGCACCATCTAAATTCCCTACCACTTCAAAATCAGTGTCATTATTAATGTTTAAGTTGTTATCACTTGCATTAACGTATGCCATAAGATGCGAACCTGATTTATACCTACTAATTGCATATTTATAGCCTTGCATTTGTGAGATGGTATTGATGTTTGATTTCGCATTAACAAAAATACCCCATTGTAAAGGCGAGTTAACATAAAACTGTACAATTTTACTTGGATTACCATGCAAAATATCGCTTACCACACCCTCTGTTAATGCTATTGCCATATCAAGTTCATTGTTGCGCAGTGCCTTACACATAGCACCTGTGCCACCGGGAACATCAACCCAATCAATCTGAATACCTTTTGAGGTAAACATTCCTGATTCAATGGCTAAATGCCAAGCTAAATTAAAGTGTTCGGGAACACCTCCTACTCTTACGGTTAACATATTGAAAATTTAACATTCAAGTGCACAAAAGGATTGCCAAAACAAAAAGATTTTTGTCATTAAACAAAAAAGCTCCTTTGAATGAACAAAGGAGCTTTTCTTAATAATTTATTCCCACTCTATAGTTGCGGGTGGCTTAGAACTTATGTCGTATACAACGCGATTAATCCCTTTAACTCTATTAATTATTTTATTAGAAACATCGGCCAAAAACTGGTAAGGTAAATGACTCCAATCAGCTGTCATTCCATCTACACTAGTAACAGCGCGTAAACAAATAACGTGTTGATATGTACGTTCATCCCCCATTACACCTACACTTTGCACAGGCAAGAATATTGCTCCTGCTTGCCAAACTTGGTCATATAAGCCTTGCGCTTTTAATTCGTTGATGAATATGGCATCAGCTTCTTGTAAGATGTCAATCTTTTCTTGAGTTATTTCTCCTAAAATGCGAATTGCAAGTCCTGGGCCTGGGAAAGGATGACGACCTAGGATAACGTTACTAATACCCAAAGCAGCGCCAACTAAACGTACTTCATCTTTAAACAACATACGTAAAGGCTCAACAATTTTAAGTTTCATTTTTTCGGGTAATCCGCCCACATTGTGATGAGATTTTATTGTTGCAGAAGGACCTTTAACACTAACCGATTCGATAACATCAGGATATATAGTGCCTTGAGCCAACCATTTTACATCTTTTATTTTATGAGCTTCTTCATCAAAAATCTCAATAAAAACACGACCTATAGCTTTCCTTTTTGCTTCAGGGTCTGTAACTCCTTTTAATTGACTGAGGAACTTTTCACGTGCATCAACTCCAATTACATTTAACCCCATTCCCTTATAAGCTTCTAACACTTGGTTAAATTCATCTTTACGCAACAAACCATTGTCAATAAAAATACCTGTTAAGTTTTTACCAATAGCTTGATGCAACAATATGGCAGCAACTGATGAATCTACCCCACCCGATAAACCAAGTATCACTTTATCATCACCCAATTTACTTTTTAATTCTGCAGTGGTACTCTCTATAAAATGAGTTGGAGTCCAGTTTTGACTTAACCCAGCAACATCTTTTATAAAATTCTCAAGCAACGTTTTACCATCAATACTATGTGTAACTTCTGGATGAAATTGAATTGCGTAAGTTGATTCTCCTTCTATTTTGAATGCAGCTACTTTTACATCTTGGGTACTG
>CALPIR020000089.1 GCA_943323675.2 Chitinophaga pinensis
AACAATACGACAAGGCTACCAATCGCCCATACACTGCTCGTTACATTGGCAGTATGGTTGCTGATTTTCACCGCAACTTATTAAAGGGGGGGATATTTATATACCCTGCAACTGAAAAAGCTATAAACGGGAAGTTGCGTTTGTTGTATGAATGTAACCCAATGTCATTTATTATGGAACAAGCTGGAGGGATTTCAACCACTGGTAAGGAGCGTATTTTAGATATTGTTCCAAACGCATTGCATCAACGTGTTCCCATATACATGGGTTCTAAAGGCATGGTGAATCAATTGCTTGAATTGTTAGACAAATAGAAAATTAGAATTTTAGGCTGCTTTAAATAAGCAGCCTTTTTTATGTGTTTGTTTTTTTTGGGTTTATGTTTTAAGTAAATTTTGTTTTACATCAGCGGTAAGTTTTTAATATAAAAAAAACCTATGTTCGTTTATTAGTTATATGATTATGATAAAGAAAATATCCATATTAAGTCTAGGTGTTCTCCTCTCGCTTGGTTCTTTCGCCAAAGATAAAAAGCCAACAGAGTCTGTTAAAACTCAACCTTCAAAGTCCACTATTGCAGAGAAAGTAAAAGCTTGTAAAAAACAAGATGGATTGTTTCCGCTGTATCAAGATACCACAAATGGTGCCATGTACCTTTTGGTAAGAAAGGACCTCTTAAACAAGAAGTTTATTTATTTTAGTTATACAGAAAATGGTGTTGTGGCTGCAGGGCATTTTCGTGGCAGTTTTCGCGATAATATGGTATTTACCATTAAACGTTATTTTGATAGGATAGAGTTTATTGAACAGAATACTGAGTTTTATTTTGACACAACCAATGCAATAAGTAAAGCTGCTGATGCTAACATTAGTAATGCAGTGCTGGTAAGTCAAAAAATATTAGCCGAAGAAAATGGCAGTATGCTTTTAGATGCAAATGCTATATTTTTAGGTGAGAATATGAGCCAAATCAAACCAACTCCTTTTCCAGGTCCTATGGGCCAAATGAGTTTGTTGGGCATGCTTAACAAAGAAAAAAGCAAATACATTAAAACGCGTAACTATCCTGCTAACACTGATATTGTGGTGGAATATGTTTATGACAATCCTTCGCCTCTTATGTCAGGGGGAAAAGAAGTGGCTAATGCACGCGCTGTGAGTATTACTTACCAACACAGTTTTATACAGGCTCCTGAAAATCCGATGCAACCGCGTAGAGACGACCAACGTATTGGGTATTTTGGGCAGCAAAAAAATGATATGACATCTACCAATGCGGTTGCTTATAAAGATATTATTCACCGTTGGAGATTAGAGAAGAAAGAAAATGGAGTGGCATTATCAGAGCCAGTAAAACCAATTACTTGGTGGATAGAAAATACCACACCAATAGAATTCAGACCAATAATTAAAGCTGCTGGAGAGCAATGGAATATTGCTTTTGAAGCAGCGGGATATAAAAATGCTGTAGTGGTTTTAGAACAACCAGATACCGCCACTTGGGATGCTGGTGATATTAATTATAATGTACTACGTTGGACCTCTTCGCCTCAGCCGCCATTTGGGGGTTACGGACCTAGTTTTGTAGACCCTCGTACCGGAGAAATTTTAGGTGCAGACATCATGTTGGAATACATTTTTGTTACCAACCGCATCAACCAAGAAAAGTTATTTGATGCTGCGCAGCCCTCATCATTCCATTCTAATTTGCCTGATCACATGCAAATGTGCGAGGCTGGACATCACTTACATTTAGCTAGCATGTTTGGTAATAGCGTAATTGATGCACGTGGCTTATCATCGATAGAAAAACGTGAATACATGACGCAATCTTTATATTACTTAGTTATGCATGAAATGGGTCATACCATGGGTTTGATGCATAATATGAAAGCAAGTCAACTTTGGAGCCCTGCACAAGCGCACAATAAGGAACTTACGCGTAAATATGGTTTAATAGCTAGTGTTATGGAATACCCTGCTGTTAACCTTGCCAACGATAAAACCAAACAAGGCGATTACTTTACAACTCGTCCTGGACCTTATGATTTATGGGCAATTACTTACGGATACAGCGCAGCTTTAGAAGATACAGAAGCAGAAGAAAAAAGACTTACTGAAATCCTAAGCAGATCAGCAGATAGCACCTTGATTTTTGGTAATGATGCTGACGATATGCGTTCGCCAGGAAAAGGTATTGATCCCCGTGTAAACATAAACGATTTTAGTAATGATGTAATTACATATAGTGTTGATAGAATAAAACTTATTAATAAAATGTTGCCTGACTTACCAAATCGATACACCTCAAAAGGCAAGAGCTATCAAGAGTTAAAACAAGCTTTTGGTATTTCATTATCGGAAATGGCAAATGCAACCCAGTCTATATCACGTTACATCGGTGGCGTATATGTCGACAGACATATGCAAGGTAACCAGGCATACACTCCTGTTTCATTGGTAGAACAAAAACGAGCCATGAATGCATTATCACAGTATTTATTTAGCCCTAAAGCATTTGATGCAGCAAATGGTTTATATAAAAATTTACAAAGTCAACGTAGAGGGTTTAACTTTTTTGGCGCACCAGATGATCCCAAAATACACGACAGGGTATTGATAATTCAAACTATGGTTATTGATCATGTATTAGCACCAACTACATTAAAACGTATAACAGATAGCCGCTTATATGGCAATAAATACGGAGTAGTTGATGTGTTGAACGATTTAACCAATGCTTGTTTTAAAGAAGATATTGGCGGAAACGTAAATACCTTCCGTCAAAACCTGCAAATAGAATACACAAAAGAGTTAAGCAATATTGTTTCGTTTAATAAACCGAACTCTTCATATGATAATATGGCAAAATCAGCTGTGATTGGTCAACTTAAAAGCATTAAGCAAATGATGGCAATGCCAGCTGTAAATGTGGAGGTTAAAGCGCATCGCGAACATATTTTATTAATTATTGATGAGGCATTATCTCGTAAGTAAATATTTTTTAAAAAGACTGAGTATATGTATACTCAGTCTTTTTTTTATTGGCACCACAATGGCACAACAACCAGATTCTAACCAATATTTAGAGGGTAAATTACAACGCACCGATTTAGAAAGTTTTAAATGGTTCAAAGATAATTACAATCAATATAAACCTTCAATGAGTGTAGTAGAGGAGTTGGTTAAATTTGAAAAGTGTAGCTTGTTGGTGGTATTGGGAACATGGTGCAGTGATAGCCACGAATTGGTGCCACAATTATTTAAAGTGGCCGATTTAGTTGGTTGGGAGAAGATTGAATTGATTGGTGTTGATAGGAAAAAGCAGTGTAGTTCTGTTGATATTAAACCATTAAATATTGAATATGTTCCATTAATAATGGTATTTAAGGATAAAAAATTAATAGGTAAAATAATTGAAACTACAGAGCAAACTATTGAAGAAGATTTATTGAAAATACTTGGAATCCACTAATGCAGGATATCATATTTGTTAAAGTTTTCTAAATATACATACTATTAATAGCTGAACTCCTCATAAAACTTGGCGATGTGGCGTAGATTCATAATTTTGCCTCGATGTCTGAGAAGAAACCACTAATTTTAGTTAGTAATGATGATGGCATTACAGCTCCCGGAATTCGTAATTTGGTTGATGCTGTAAAACATCTAGGAGAAGTTGTAATAGTAGCCCCTGACAGTCCCCAAAGTGCTATGGGACATGCTGTAACCATAAGTAAACCATTACGCTTATACCAAACCGATATTTATGGCGATATAGTAGCCTACCAATGCAGTGGTACACCTGCCGACTGTGTAAAGTTAGCAGTTGATAAAGTATTGCATCGTAAACCCGACCTAATGGTTTCAGGAATTAACCATGGCAGTAATTCAAGTATAAATGTACTTTACAGTGGTACAATGAGTGCGGCTATGGAAGCTTCTATTGAAGGTATTCCAGCAGTAGGTTTTAGTTTATGCGACTTTTCTTATGATGCAGATTTTAGCTTGTCAAAAAAAATAGCATCACGTATTGCTGAGAACATTCTTGAATTTGGTTTGCCAACAGCAACTTTGCTTAATGTTAATATTCCTAAAATAACTGAAAGCGAATTTAAAGGAGTAAGGATTTGTAGACAAGCGGTAGCAAAATGGAAAGAAGAGTTTGACGAACGTCTAGATCCTAATGGGCGAAAATATTTTTGGCTAACAGGAAAGTTTATCAATAACGATACTGGAGAAGACACTGACGAGTGGGCATTGGCAAATAATTATGCAAGTTTGGTTCCGGTTATGTTTGATTTAACCGCGCATCATGCGATGCCAACATTAAACAGATGGGATAACAGTATTAAAAAATAACATAGTTATGAAGTTTAAAGATAGTTTAGTACTAGGTATTTTTTCAGGTTTAATTGGCCCAGTGGTTGGCGTATTGGTATTTTATTTTGTTAATTTCAGTAACAGCGAATTTATTAACTTTTTTCGAATGGCTGCGGCCCAAAATTTACTTTCACCATTGTTAAGTTTATGTGCTGTAATTAACTTGGGTATATTTTTTCTTTTTATACGTAACAATCACTTACACTCGGCAAGAGGTATTATACTTTCCACCTTTTTATACGGACTAGTAATAATCGGTTTAAAGTTTGTTATTTAATTAAGGACGTAAACAAGTTTTTTGAAGCACAATTGTATCTATCCATTGTTGTTGTTTTTCATCGCTAAAATGCCTTGCTGGTGTATCTAGCTTGCATAAACGTATTTGCTTATTTTGGCAGTATTGTGCAAGTTTCATTATTTCTACTTTAATGTTTGGCATGCCATTGAATGTTTTGCGGGTAAAATAAATGGCTTTAAGTTTTGGCAAAGCATCAACCATTTTCATTAAATCAAAAAATGTTTTGGCACTCATATCAACAAAGTCTTCTTCCATTATTTCTTCTTCACCATCTTCTACTTCAAGCGTTGCAATTACATCCGTAAAATCTATTTTATGTTTTTGCATAAATTCCTGTTTAGTTGCTAAAGGTGCATCTTTTAGGGGTTGACTTCCAAAGCAAATAGGCAATAAATGCCACAAGAAATTACGCGGCCTTCCAAAGAAAAAATCACCTGAATGATGATGGTCATGAGTAAAAGTTCCCAATATCAAAATTTCGGTTTCGAGGCTTGGTTTGTGGTTAATAAATTTATTAGTTAGTATGGACATTGTTCAATTAAATATTAAAACGAAGGTAAACACATTATCAATAATTTTAGTTGATTTGCTGCTTTAAGTTTTACCGCTACCAACATGAAAACAATATTTTACACCATTAGTGCTTTAATTATTTCGTTACAAGCATATGCACAACCTTCATTTGTTAAAGACTCGTTAAATATTTTTATAACCCGTGAAATGCAACGTTGGCAAGTGCCCGGCTTAGCTATTGCTATTGTTAAAGACGGACAAGTGGTATTGGAAAAAGGCTATGGTGTAAAACAGTTTGATAAACCCGAAAGTAAAGTTGATGAAAATACGTTGTTTCAAATAGCTAGTAACACAAAGGCATTTACAGGAACTGCCGTGGCTTGGTTACATAGTGAAAATAGCTTATCACTTGACGAAAAGGTAACATACTATTTGCCATATTTTAAGTTGTATGACGAAACATCTACACAACTTTGTACTGTGCGTGATTTATTATGCCATCGTTTAGGTACACAAACTTTTCAAGGTGATTTTTTAAACTGGGGAAGTAACCTAACCCGTAAACAAATTGTTGAAGGTTTAGCTCGTACAAAACCTGTTTATCCTTTTCGATACAAATATGGTTATAGTAATGCTGGTTTTATCACCGCAGGTGAAGTTATATTAGCAACAACAGATACAACATGGGATGATTTTTTACTACATCGTTTTTTTAAACCAATGGGTATGAAAAGAACCACATCATCCTATGCCGGAATGGTAAACGATAACAATGCATGTTTGCCACACACGTTGGTTGATGGTAAATTGGTAAAAATGCCTTTAACCAACATTGACAACATGGGCGCAAGTGCATCTGTTAATTCGTGTGTGGGTGACATGAAAAACTGGCTCTTGCTGCAGTTAAACAACGGTCAGTTAAACGGCAAACAAATTATTCCTGCTAATGTTATTGCAGAAACGCGTAAATCTAACATGATGGTTAATGATGTAAACAGTAAGTTTTTTAAAAGCAAACATTTTACAACTTATTCGCTTGGTTGGCAAATGAGCGATTATAATGGGCGTAGGGTTATTGAACACAGCGGAGGGGCCAATGGTTTTGTGACCAAAACAGAGTTGATACCTGAAGAGAATTTAGGTGTTATTGTATACACCAATTCAGATGCAAACAGTTTATATGATGCTTTATGTAAACAAATTATAGAGGCTTATATGGGTATGCCCTATAGGAACATAAGTGAATTGTATCACATTAATTCGCAAAAAGGAAAACAAGCCTCTGCCAATCATTTAAAATCGATTAGAGATTCGATAGCCATGAAATACAAACCAGCTCTAAAATTAGATGAGTACTGTGGCACTTATACAAATGGATTATACGGAAAAGTTGAAATTAAATCGGTTAAAGGGAAATTACAGTTGTTTATGGAGCATCACCCCAATAATATTGGTAAGTTAGATTTTATAAACGATAATAGGTTTTTATGTACTTATACTGATGTTACATGTGGGGTTGAACCATTAAGTTTTACCACAGCAAATAATCAGGTAAAAAGCGTAACAGTTAAGGTTGCTGATTTTATTGATTACCTACCCTACGAGTTTGTTAAAGAGTAAGATTATACTTTAATCTGGTTACATCTTTGGTTTCATTTGCATGCTAAATGTGCGCTAATAAACCAAACTCCTCTAATCCCGATTTTCCAAGTTTGTTATATGGTACCCAAATAGGAGGTTCGTGTAATAATACCTGCACGGCATTTTCATCTGGAAAAACTTTGTAGTCAAAGTAATTTAATCCTATGCCAATGTAACCTGTGTAGTAATAAGTTATTTGGTTTTGAATACAATATTCTAATTTCAATAAAATTAAATACTTACCAAGGCTGTATCTTTTGTATTTTGGATGATAAACATTCAATATTCCTGCAATACTTTTTTCTCCTTTATCAAAACAGCCAAAAGCAATTAATATTTCGCCATCAAATACTTTTATTACATATGATTCGAAAATGTTATTTTGACTATCGCCATATAAATTGTCATGAACTGATTGTGCATGCTCAAACGAAACATGCTCTCGGTAAAGGGCAAATAGATGCTCCATTTCGGGAGTTATTTGCATAGGCGTAATAGTATGGGTAAAAGACTTATTTTGCTTTAGAATCTTATTGGAAGAATTGCCTGCTTTAATAGAAGAAACATCTGTGCGCAACCAAAATACATCATGTAAGGTGCCCAGATATTCGATGTAAAAGGTTGTGAATAAGAGTTGTCTATACCGATAATAACCTTCAGCCAAATAATTGTCTAAAACATGACCAGATACAGGTGCTATCAAAACCAAATCATCTTCGTTTATATACATACTCTAATGGCAAACATAACTAAATTAGGGCGGATGTTTTGGTGTTTGAAATCCAAGCTTTTTTCTTTTAATAAAAGTGGATTGTTGGCATTTAGGTTGTATGGCTATTATAGCCTTTAAGTTGAATTGTTCTAGGTCCAGAAAGTATCTAGATAGGCCTGCTTTTTTATTTTCTCAGCACTAATATTAATTTGTGTTATTCAGGAAAATCAAGGATAAAAATAACTTATCTAATCTAATCAGTTTATAATCCTTTATTGTGTTTTTTTTATTTTTATTCCCCCTAATTAATCTGATATTCTGATTAAAGGTTGATTAAACTGTTGTTAAATGAGCTTGTTTTTTTTTTCTTCTTCTGTTTTCTATAAATTAAATGTTCAGTTTTAATTTCTTATTTGTTTCACGCATAGGAATTTATGTTGCTTAACGCTTTGGATGGTGTAAAAGCCCGTACTGCTTTTTTAATCAAGCATTAAGGTTATTATTTTTCAACTTTTTAGATAAAGTGGAATGCAACTTTTTTTTTATACTTTCAATTTATAATTTATCATCATAATGCCAATATAAATAAATGAAAAATATATATATACTAACTCTATTACTATTAATTTCTTTAAACAATGCTTATGCTCAGTTAATGCCTGTTGATTTAAGCGGGTTTAATAAAGATGTTATTGCGGATGGGAATTTAGGAGCGCTTGTGTCTACTAATGCAACTAATGGTTTTGACCAAGCTGGATGGGCCTTCGTAGCGCAAAACTTTAATGGAACTACAACTTGTGCCTTACCAATGAGTAGAATTGTAAATAGTTTAATAACATCAGGATTAACCTATACGCTTAATGATTATACCCAGAATAATGCTTTATATATAACAGCCAATAGCTCTCCTGCTACTTTAAATTTTACAACATCTAAATCAGCAAGTACTGTTTATTTGTTGGGTACCACTGGCAGTGGGTCCTCTGTTGCCAATATCACCGTTAATTTTAATGATGCAACAAGTCAAATTTTTACCAATAATGCCTTCCCTGATTGGTTTAACACATCCGGAGCTGCCAATGCAATTGGTCGTGTAAATGTAACCACAAATGTTTTAGAGTGTGCGTCAACAGGGCCTAACTTGGCTCAAATATCTTTAGCGATAAGCCCTGCAAATTTACTAAAGCCAATTACTAGTATAGAAATTAACAGAACATCTGCAACTGGAACAACAACTAGTTTAGGTATTTTGGCTGTTAGTATTAACTTTTCGGGAGTAATTGGAGGAGGCAATCCATTCTTTTTACCACCCATATCAAGTTTCGCATACGATAAAGGCATAGATACGGTATGGGTAAATAGCCCATATGCATTTGTAAATAATTCAACAGGCGATAGCGCATCATATTGGCGCATCGAAGGACAACCAGGCGCAACGCAATGCGTCCCTAACTACAGCTGTTACCACCAAATAAGCAACAACGTTCGCAACTTCCGCTATAAGTTTACAGATACAGGAAGTTACTTGGTAACATTGGTAGTAAGAAACAGGGTAGGATCAGATAGCAGTAGCAAAT
>CALPIR020000090.1 GCA_943323675.2 Chitinophaga pinensis
AAACATGGTAGCGCAAATGGATGCTGAAGGTTTTGGCTCTTGCACCAATACCGGAGCTTGTGAGGCTGAGTGCCCTAAAGGTATTTCAATTAGCAATATTGCTCGAATGAACCGCGATTTTATTGGCACCCAATTATCTATGCAAAAAGTATAATTAAGGCTGCTTAAAATAGTTTAATCAAAATCCCGTTAACTTTGTGTTAGCGGGATTTTTTTTGTGCAACCTTATTCCATTTTTTTTTATCTTTACCACACGCAACAGCATGAACTATATTCTACTCGTACGCAAATATTTCCTTGTTTTAATATTGACGCTTGCATCAATTACAAGTTTTGCAACACACTATCGTGCGGGAGAAATATTGTATGAACACATTACAGACAGGAGATATAGAATTACTGCAATTTCTTATACCGACCCTGCTTCTTTAGCTGACCCATCAACCATTGAAATTGAAATAAAATTTGGTGACGGTTCTTCTGAAAAAATTGGTAGAACCACAAGAACAGTTTTGTCAAACCGTGTGGTGCAAAATGTATATGTTGTTACACACGAGTTTAGGGTTGATGGTACATACACCATAAGTTACTATGACCAAAACAGGGTTAATGGTATCATTAATATAAACCTTGGCAATACCGAGTACGTTCCGTTTTATGTAGAAACGCAACTTAAGGTTAACCAAAGCATGGGGCCCAATAGATCGCCAATTTTAACAAAACCACCAATTGATAATGGTTGTGTTGAGAAACCTTATTTTCATAATCCTGCTGCGTATGATCCTGATGGGGATAGTTTAACGTTTCAACTTACATCACCCAAACAAAATACTGGTGAGGTTGTGCCAAATTATAGCGACCCTGAAGCCATTAATAATTTATTTGAAATAGGATTAAACAATGGGCAATTAAAATGGAACGCTCCTCCTAGGATAGGTATTTATAATATTGCCATCTTAATTAAAGAATTTCGTAAGGGTATTTTAGTGGGTTATGTGGTGCGCGATATGCAAATTTTTATTGATAGGTGTACCAATATGCCTCCCGTTGTGCAAGACATAGCAAGTGGTTGTGTGGTAGTGGGTGATTCAATTTCGCGTATTGTTTCTGCAAATGAATCTGATGGAGGACAACGGGTTTCGCTACATGGATTTGGTGGTCCGTTTTCTGTTGATAATAAAGCAATATTCTCTCCTAATCCGGCAATAGGTTTAGGTTCTGTATCAACCCAATTTAAATGGAAACCATCTTGTAATCAAATTCGTTATCGCCCTTGGCAAGTAATATTTGAGGCAAGAGACGATCAAGTTACATCGCCTGCTGTAAACCAAAATTCTTTTTTTGTACAGGTTATTGGTCCTGCTGTGATAAACGTTAAGACCAAGCAAATTAACAATGGTTTTCAACTTACATGGAACAGAGATACATGTGGTTTGGTAGGAGAGTACCGCATTTACAGAAGAATTGATAGCAGCAATTGGAATCCGGGTGCTTGCGAAACAGGTGTTCCAGCCTACACTGGTTTTAAATTGCTTACAGCCATTAAAACATTAAACAACCCTAACCCAACAGCTTATTATGATGATAACAGCGGTAAAGGTTTATCTCCACTGGTTAGGTATTGTTACCGCATAGTAGTGGTTTACCCGCCTCGCAGTGCCACAGGTCAAATTATTTTTTCTGATATTTCTGAAAGTATTGCCTCTATAGAAGTGTGCGATAATATTATTTTATCAAGCCCTGTAATTACAAAAGTTAGTGTAAGTAATACATCAACCACACAGGGGAAAATAGATTTGGCATATGTTACACCCAAAGTGGTAGATACAGCAGTTTATGTAAAACCATACCGCATTGTATTAAGGCGAAAAGCCACAACAGAAAATGCTTATACCACATTGGTAGCATACAACTACAACGCTTATAGTGAAATGCTTGATGGCACATTTACAGATTCTCTTTTAAATACCACCCAAAATCAATACCAATACACGGTTGATTTTTGGGCTACAGTAAACGATACTTTTCGGTATGTATCTGGAAGTAGGATTGCAACATCTATTAAAAATACCATTTACAGTACAGACAGGACTAATATATTATCGTGGAATGTTGATGTGCCTTGGGTTAACGATAGTTTTACAGTGTACCGTAAAAATACTTTGAACGTGTTTGATAGTATAGGAACTACCACTCAAAATCAATTTAAAGATACTGGATTAATTAACAATGTAGCTTATTGTTATTTGGTAAAATCTATTGGCGATTACAGTATTTTCAACAATGAATTTACCACCATAAACTATTCGCAAGAAATATGCGGAACCCCAATTGATACAGTAAAACCTTGTGCACCGCAGCTGTTGGTCACACCACCATGTAATGTATTAGGCGAGTACCGTAATTATTTAACTTGGATCCCCAATCAACCTTGTGCCCCTGATGTGGTTAAATACCGCGTGTACCACAAACAATTACTTACCGATAGTTATATGATGTTGGCAGAGTTAAGCAACAATCAATTTAATTATATTGATGATAGGGTTGAACTTAAACTTTCAATATCTGGATGTTACTATGTGTCAGGTATCGATTCTGCTGGTAACGAAAGCGATGCCACTAATTTGGTTTGCATAGAAAATTGTCCTACGTACGATATACCAAACGTATTTACACCTAATGCAGATAACTTTAATGATACGCTTTATCCTTTCCCTTACAGGTTTGTTACAGGTATTGATATGGTAATATATAATAGGTGGGGAACTCAGGTTTATACCACTAAAAATATAGATATATTATGGAATGGTAAAGACCAACAAACAGGAATAGATTGTCCGGATGGGATTTACTACTACATTTGTGAAGTATACGAAACGTACCTAGATGGCATTAGAAATCGCAACATTAGAGGGACAGTTCAAATAATAAGATAAAAACGTGTTTACAGGAATTATAGAACAACTTGGTAACGTTACCAACATACAAGCAGAGGGTACCAATAAACATTTTACCATTACCGCTCCTTTTACAAACGAATTAAAAATAGACCAAAGTGTTGCGCACAATGGCGTTTGTTTAACCGTGGTTGATATACAAAATAACCAATATACAGTTACAGCCATAGACGAAACTTTACAAAAAACCAATTTAAATGATTTGGTGGTAGGTGATGTGGTAAATTTAGAACGTTGTATGCCTGCTAATGGTAGGTTTGATGGGCATATTGTACAAGGTCATGTAGACGGAACAGCCAGCTGTTTATCTGTTAAGGATGAAGATGGAAGTTGGTTGTTTAGTTTCAAGTTGGCTCAACCTGAAAATGCCAAATACATTGTAAACAAAGGTTCTATTTGTATTAACGGAATTAGTTTAACCGTTGTAAATTGTGTAGGTGATAATTTTTCTGTGGCTATTATTCCTTACACCTATGAGCACACAAACCTGCACAGTGTAAAACTTGGAACAACTGTAAATATTGAATACGATATAGTAGGCAAGTATATTGCTAAGATGTTAGGCAATAGAGGATAGTAAGTATTTTAAGTTATTTATTGCGGGGGTTGATTTCTACATCAAATTCCTAACTCTTCCAAGGCCAACCAAGCCATTAATCCTGAACCAATTTCCAATGCTGCTTCATCAATATTAAATGTGGGTGTATGCACACTAGAGGTTATTCCTTTTGCTTCGTTGCGCACCCCTAAACGATAAAATGTTGCAGGCACTTCTTGGCTGTAAAATGCAAAGTCTTCTGCGGCCATCCAAATATCTAAATCAACAACTTGGTCTTCTCCTAAATAAGCAATGGCTGCTTGCTTGGCACGGCTAGTTACTTCTGGGTTGTTTTTTAAAAACGGATAGCCATGGTGTATATCAAAATCACAACTTCCACCCATGCTTTCTGCAATACCCTCCGCCAATTTTTTCATTTTTTGATGCGCTTCTGCACGCCATTTTTCGTTCATGGTGCGGAAAGTTCCTTCCATTTTTACCTCATTAGGAATTACGTTGGTTGCGCCATTAGCAATTACTTTTCCAAAAGATAATACACAAGGTATTGCGGGGTTTGCCATGCGGCTTACCAATTGTTGTAAAGAGGTAATGATATGTGCAGAAATTAAAACAGGATCGATATTTAAATGAGGCATGGCTCCATGACCGCCTTTGCCTTTTACGGTTACATAAATTTCATCAGTAGAAGCCATGTACAAACCACTACGAAAACCAACAGTACCAACAGGTAAAAGTGGCATTACGTGTTGGCCAATCATGCTGTGTACATCTGGGTTTTTAAGCACACCTTCTTTAATCATTAAGCTTGCACCACCGGGTAGTTTTTCTTCTCCTGGTTGAAACACCAATTTTATAGTTCCTTCAAACGATGTTTTAATTTCGTTTAAAATTTGTGCTGCACCAAGTAAACAGCTTGTGTGTACATCATGTCCGCAAGCATGCATAACACCTGAATGAATAGATTTATAGGGTACATCGTTTTGCTCATCAATTGGCAATGCATCTATATCACCGCGTAATGCAACAGTTTTGCTATCGGGGTTATTGCCTTTAATTAAAGCCACTAAACCTGTATTTGCCATAGGTGTTACATCAGTAATGCCCATATTGTTTAGCTGTTGTAAAACATACTTTTGGGTGTTGTATTCCTCAAAACTCAACTCAGGATTTTGGTGCAAGTGGTGTCTGATTTCAACAATTTCTTTGCTGTGTTTTTGTGCTAATTGTTTGATGTGCGCTACCGATATCATACCTCAAATTAAAGCTATTCCATTGGTTCAAGCAAATACAATAACCAACTGGTTATTATCCGTAAATATGCGGATGTGGATTAAAAACACTTTGGGCATCAACCCAAATTAATAATTTTGCCTCCATCAATAATTACTGCAGTGTACAAACTTTTAGTTAAACTACTTTTTTTAATGCCTGCCGAAACGGCTCATTACTTTACATTAAATGTGCTTCATGTTATTCAAAAAATACCAGGTGTATATGGTTTGATGCGCAGCATTAACTTTGTTAAAAATGAAGTAAAATTTGTAGGCATTACTTTCCCAAATAGGGTAGGATTAGCTGCAGGGTTTGATAAAAATGCCAAATACTTAAGGGAGTTTCAATCTATGGGGTTCGGATTTGTAGAGATAGGTACTGTAACTCCACTGGCACAACCTGGTAATGATAAACCACGTTTATTTCGATTAATAAAAGATGAAGCCATAATTAACCGTATGGGTTTTAATAACGATGGGGTAGATGTAGTGGTTGAGCGTTTAAAAAACAGACCCAAGGATCTGATAGTGGGTGGTAATATTGGTAAAAATAAAGTAACACCAAATGAAAACGCACAACGCGATTACGAAATTTGTTTCGAGAAATTATATGATGTGGTTGATTATTTTGTAGTCAATGTAAGTTCGCCTAATACCCCAAACCTACGTGCTTTGCAAGATAAAGAACCTTTAACTAAAATTTTATCTTCATTAATAAGCATGCGTAATGGTTTTATACTTCAAGGTAAAATAGCCAAACCCGTGTTGTTAAAAATAGCCCCCGATTTAACGGCCGAGCAATTAAATGATTTGGTTGATATAGTTAGAGATACCCAAATTGAAGGTGTTGTTGCAACCAATACCACCATTAGTCGTGAAGGCTTGTTGGCATCAAAAACACAAATAGCGCAAATTGGTGCAGGCGGTTTAAGCGGAAAAATATTGTTTAATCATGCTACGGAAGTTCTATCACATTTACATCAAAAAAGTAATGGTACTATTCCATTAATTGGCGTAGGTGGAATTGATAGCGCTGATAAGGCTGAACAAAAAATGAAAGCCGGAGCCACTTTGATACAATTGTATACAGGGTTTATTTATAAAGGACCTCGGTTGGTAAAAGACATTGCAAAATTATAAATCAACAAACTAACTTAAACCAAACCACGTGCAATCTCTCTTGTGATGTCACGTTTCTTAATGTCTTCTCGTTTATCAAAACTTTTCTTACCCTGTGCTACGGCTATTTCTATTTTAGCATAACCCGATTCTGATAAATATAATTTAGTGGCAATAATGGTAAATCCTTTTTCTATTGCCTTAACTTTTATTTTCTTGAGTTCAGCGCGTTTTAATAAAAGTTTGCGCACACGCAATGGATCGTGGTTGTAGTAGGAGCCTTGTTTCCATACACTGATGTGCATATTGCGTATAAATAGCTCGCCATCTTTAATAAAACAAAATGCATCTGTAATGTTAACATGGCCTTCACGTATCGATTTTATTTCGGTTCCGGTAAGCACCATACCTGCTGTGTATTTTTGCACCATGTGGTACTCAAATCCAGCACGTCTGTTAACTATATGTATTTGGTTCTTCTCCATGTTAGGGCTTCAAATGTAGTAAATATGCGGCTTATCGACTAAGGTTTAACCTAATTTAATCAATTGGAGCGTTTTAAAAGCGAATACATTGAATCAGTTGGGTTAAATCGCGCTTTATTAATTGTTATTGGTACACTACTAATATGCAATTGCATGGTCGGTACAGCCTTAAAATGCTGTACTTAGATTTATTTTCCCATTTGCTTCATGCAACAAACCAAACGGTTCATCTTTTACAATCAGGTAACCATCTAAATCAGCATAATCGGTTAAGCTGCACATGTTAAAAGCACTCGAAATGCCTAATGATGTTTCAACCATACAACCTACCATTGTTTTTAAGCCATGTTTTTGTGCTTCGGTTATTATACGATGTCCGTTTAGATAACCACCAGCTTTCATCAGTTTCATATTTACATAATCAAACTGCTGCGCTATAGAATCAAAATTGGCATCGTCACAAACACTTTCATCGGCCATTAACGGAAACAATTTTAATTGCTTTACTGCCTTATAATCATCAACGCAAACTGCTGGCATAGGCTGCTCAATTAATACAATATTATAAGGTTTTACTGCATGTAAAAAGTTAGTTAATTCATCAGCATTTTGATAGGCTTCGTTGCCATCAATAATTAATGGTTGCTTACAAAATGTTGAGATGTATTTGATTAATGCTGGTCCATTATCGGCATTGGTTTTTAGTTTTATTACACTAAAACGTTCCAAATTGTTATTACGGTAAAAGGGTTCTACCTCCTCAATTTCCATAATTGGTAAGGTATAGCTGGTGGCAATATTTTTTGCCGCGGGTATGGCTAAAAAATCGTGTATGGGCGTTTTATCAGCATAACATAGCATGTGTATATATGCACTTTCAATTCCAAAACGTAAAGCGTTTTTTAGTTTAAGTGAATCTAATAATTCGGTTAGTTCTCCTAAATCGTGAACCTTATTTCCGCCTGCCTGCAAAAAACGATTAAACTCTAGTGCAATAATTTCGGGTGTTTCGTTATAACGGATATTAGGAGCAACTTCACCAATTCCTTTCCAATTGTTTTGTGCACATTGAACAATAAAATTTGTTTTATGTGTACTGCTATTCCGCGAGATTTTCCAGGTGTATTTAAGCGCTAATTTAATGGGGTTTATTTGCCAGTTAATCATGTCAACTATTTAATTAAAATACCAGATGCTGTTATCATGGGTTCTGTTTTTCCAGCATCATTGGTGGTTTGTGATACTTTTCCACTTACTACTGCTACTTTTCCGTTAATGTTATGTGGTAAAACAAATGCTTTGTTTTCTACCTCTACAAACAAAGGTTCACCACCTTGGTTTTCTAGCGTTAGCCAACAACCCTCGCCTTTACAATATTCGCTTATTAAGCCAGTAACAGTGGCATTAAATTCTTTCTCAGCATTGAGTTTTGTTAACGCATCATTTACCGTTATGGCTTCCGCTTCGTTTACTTGTGTTCCGAAATTGCCCGTGGCTGCCAAGTTTTTTCTGGGGTCGTTATTACAAGAAATCAAGAGTGCTGTTAGTGCGATATAAATGAGCTTTTTCATTTTACAAATTGTATTGATTGCTAAACAAAAGTATTGGTATGGGTTACATAAAAAAAATGCCGCTTTGTTTTTGGTGCTTTTTATGATTTGTTGTTGTTGATAAATCTGGTTAATATGGTAAAAATGACATGGGTGTCAGTACAAAAAAGCGCCCCGTTCAACATTGTTGAACGGGGCGCAAAAGGGTAATAAATATGAAGTGAAACTAATTATTGCTTCACTAATTTTTGTACGGTAGTGTTACCATTTTGGGTTACTTTAATAAAGTATACACCACTGGTTAATTGTGTTAAGTTAATACTAACAAACAAGTTGTTGCTGTTAGCGGTAGCGTTATAAACGCTTACACCTTGCATGCTAACTACTTCAATAGTAGCGGGCGTATTATCAACTAAACTCAAAGTAACATTGGTGTTAAATGGATTAGGATAAATATCGATGCTGTTGTTATTCGCTTGTTTAGCCGCAACAATTACAATATTACTCCACTCAAAAGATCCATCAACATCAACAGATTTTAACTTGTAGTAAACTTTGTTGTTGTTCGCTAAAGCATTTACATCAGTGAAGTTGTAAGTAGAAGTAACATTGGTGTTACCGTTAGCTTTAATGTTGCCAACTAGTTTAAAGATTTTACCATCAACAGAAGCATGCACTTCAAATAAACGGGCATTCTTTTCACTAGCAGTTTGCCACATTAAGTCGGCATTTTTGTTATTGGCCTTACCTACAAAAGTAGTTAACTTAACAGGTAACGGGTTAAGGTCATCAGTTCCAATAAATGAACCAAAGTCGCCTATGTATGAAGCAGTAATAAAGTTATTAATGCTATCAACCACACTAGAAGTACCTGTGAAATTATTCCACATTGCATTACCGTAGCGCGACATTTTTAGGTTGGTTTCAGATGGGTTAGTACCTAATTGTGGATTGGTGTAATACAATGATACATTAAACAAATAACCACCATTACCTGTAGCTGTAATATCAGCATACACATTGGTGTAGTTTTGGTTTACACCAGCTAGAGGGTTTCTTTCGCCTGTGTATTGTCTAACACCAATTGTAGTTGGTACAG
>CALPIR020000091.1 GCA_943323675.2 Chitinophaga pinensis
ATTGTGTATTGTCTATATATTTATTATACCACATTGCCGCTAATTCTGCAACTTTTTCAAGTGTTCCTGTTTCTTCAAAAAGGTGAGTAGCCCCTGGTATTATTTCTAATGCTTTTGTCGCATGAAGGTGCATCATTGCTGTCTTATTAAGATCTAGAACCTCCTTATCAAGTTCTCCAACTATAAATAATACAGGAATTTTAATTTTTTCAAGACACTCAATAGCCAAGTCCGGTCTGCCACCTCTAGAAACTATACAATTTACGCCCTTGCCAATGAAAGATGCTGCCCTAAGTGCGGAAGCAGCCCCGGTGCTTGCCCCAAAGTATCCAATCTTTAGTTTTTTTGTTCTTTCATCATCATTAAGCCAATTAGTTATTTGGATGAGTCTGCCTGAAATTAAATCAATATCAAACCGATTTTCATAAAGCTTGTCTTCCTCTATTGTAAGTAAATCAACAAGTAAAGTAGCCAGACGGTGCTGATGCATTACAGATGCAACAAATTTATTACGAGGGCTTAGCCTGCTGCTGCCACTGCCGTGTGAAAACACAACTAATCCAATTGCATTTTCTGGAATAACTAGTTCAGCGTCTAATTTTAATCCTGATAGGGGAATAGATATTATATCCTTGATCATCATGTTTTTAATATTGTATTTAAGAATTTAACATTTGAATAACCTCCTCATCACTTACTTCACTAAAATCTTTATAAAAAGAACCAACACTAAAAAACTGTGTAGGTTTCATTAAGCAAATAAAATCATCACTTGCATTCTTTATTCCTAATGAGTCGGCTTGGGGCGCAACTGGCACTGCAATAATTATTTTTTGGACCTTTGCCTCTCGCAATGTTTTTATTGCTGCAAGCATGGTATTGCCTGTGGCAATTCCATCATCAATAAGAATAATGGTTTTATTGGTTATTGATAACGGTTCTTTACTACCCATGTATAATTGGTACTTTTGAATCATAAGTTCCCTAATTCTTTTCACTTCATTTTTGATGTATTCTTCAGTAACATCATGTGCTTTGTCAACATGATATGAGTCCATGGAAACCCAACCAATAGCGAACTCTTTATTGTCTGGATGTCCAATTTTCTTTGTGAGTATAATATCAAGTGGTAGATTAAGTTTTTGAGCTACATAATAGGCCACTGGAATTCCTCCTCTTGGTATGGCTAAAACAATTGCATCAGATTTTTTATAAGATTTTAACTGAATTGCTAGCAATTTTCCGGCATGTATTCTGTCTTTAAATAATTGCATTTCACTTTTTTATTGCAAGCTCCTCTTTTATAAGGTTTTTAGCACCGATACAGATCATTTTTTTAATTGATTATCATCACGATACCCATATAATCTACTTCGTATTTTTGATATCCTTAATAAAAATTTATGTCTATTCATTTTATCAAACATGCAGAAATAGGTTACAGGTTTTTGGATGAGCTTGCTGTCGAATTAGGGGATTCTGGCAATACAGAACGAGCTGGAAGGTTATTACGTTCCATTTTTAGGTTGTTAAGAAATCACCTGAGTGTGGAAGAGAGTTTCCTAATAATAGCTCAAATGCCTATGGCCTTAAAAGCTTTATATGTGGATGGATGGATTCCCGGAAATCAATTGGCAGCGAATAATACCTTCAGCAATTTTATTGATGATGTATTAGAAGTTGATGGGTGTTTTTCGTGGGTATATTCACCGGGTACCAATGAGGTAACGCTTGCCATACAAGCGGTATTAAAAACATTGAGAAATTACGTGCCCGAGGAAGAATTTGAAAACATGAGTACATTATTTCCTCTTGACATCAAAAGTATTATGCCCAGAAGGGACTCGCGTGATTTAATAATTGAACTCATTAATGGTATATGAGCAATGCAATGTTTTTTTGCAAAAGGAGTATTGATTAAAGGATGACGGTTTATGTATTCAATGTTCTATTTTAGATTAGTCTAGTACAGTGAAACAAAAGAACTTCATTAGCCTTATGCGTTTAGTTGTTAAGTCGAATTAAATTTCATATACAGATAGATGTATTTGTGTATGAATAAAAAAAGAAAAAGGTATTTCAAAACATAAAACAAAAGGCATTTAAAATAAATACAAAACAGTGTGCGGTCAATTTATATGTACCCAATTTCCGTATTAATTTCAGGAACTCTTGGTTGTGGCTCTGGAATAAGCGGTGGTGGACTAATTTCAGGTTCATCTGGATACGGCTCACTTCTTTGAGGTAAAGGCGAAATTTCAGGTGTATTTGGCCTTGGCTCAGGAAAAGCTGGAGGAGGATTTATTTCCGGGATAGGTTCTTTTTGTTGTTTGCTGGTTTTCATAATCATCTAATGTTATATCTACTTTTCAATTCTTTTAATTCAACATGCTCAAGTTTTTTTTCCAACTTGTCAATTAATTCTTTTTCTATTTTATTGGTATTACGATATGCTTCCGAAAGTTTTTTCACCGTATATAAACATACTTCCTTTATATGATCATCAAAAACTGCATAATGATCTTCAATAAAACCTGTAAAGGATTCAAAAGCGGAGCGAGGATCGGTAATCTGTTCTTCATCAAAATCAAATTCTATTTCAGAATAAAAAGCTGCATTAGTTTGAAACATGTCTGAATGCTCCTCTTTCTCTGCTAGTTCATTCTTTACCATGTTAAGCAACGCTTGTTTTTCTTTCTGTGAAATAAACCCATCAATGTCTGCAACTGCATAAAGCAATTTGCCTAATTCCGAATAAAAATCTGAGTATAACATATAACACCGTTTTAACACACAATGATACTAACTCCAAACAAAGGTTCTATTGATTAATATCTACTTTAGTAGTGATCTTAATCATTCGTTTTCAGTGGGGTATCTGATAGTAAATATGTTGGTTTCATTTTCACAAATGGTTGTGATTGGAAATATTAATCCTATTAACCAAACTCTTATTTGCATTAACTTTTATCTAAAAATATGAAAAGGGATTTAAAGAATAAATATGAACGGATTTAAATTGCGGATATTGATTTCTACAATTAATTAGAACTACTTTAACAGTAGTTAAATGTTGTGCTGCGGAAGAGATTCGAACTCTCACACCACTGAAGGCACCACCCCCTCAAGGTGGCGTGTCTACCAATTCCACCACCGCAGCTTTAGGTAATGTTTGGCGAATATATTAAAACACTGCCAGTATGCAAATGCATTAAGTCATAAATAAAAAAAGCGCCCCGAAAAATTCTGGTCGCTTTTTTAACTTTAAACATTTTATGTTACCAAATTTTGGCTCTTGCGTTTTCATCACGCCACATGCCATCACCTTTTTTAACACCAAAAGCATTGTAAAATTGAGGCATATTGCTTAACGGGCCTAACACACGGAATTTAGCCGGGGAGTGTGGGTCAGTTACTACTTGCTGGCGTAAAAACTCAGAACGAGCGTGTCCTCTCCATACTTGACCAAAACCTATAAAGAAACGTTGTTCTGGTGTGAAGCCATCAATATTAGTGCGTTGTTTTCCTACCAAAGAACGCATGTAGGCATCATAAGAAACAGTTAAACCTGCAAGATCAGCAATGTTTTCGCCTAATGTTAATTCGCCATTAACAAACACACTATCTAGCACTTCAAATTGGTTAAATTGGTTAACCAATACCTTGGTTCGTTCGTCAAATAATTTGCGGTCTTCGGCAGTCCACCAATCATTAAGGTTACCTTGTGCATCATACTTGCTGCCTTGGTCATCAAAGCCATGGCTAAATTCGTGGCCAATTACTGCCCCAATAGCACCATAATTAACAGCATCATCAGCCTTAGCATCAAAGAAAGGGGGTTGCATAATGGCCGCTGGAAAAACTATTTCATTATTAACCGGATTATAATATGCATTTACAGTTTGTGGTAACATTTCCCACTCATCTTTATCAACTGGATTGCCAAGTTTATTAAGGTTATACTTAAACCAAAATTCACTGCTGTTAAAGTAATTGGCAATATAACTTTCGCGGGATACTTTTAATTGAGCCAAATCCGTCCATTTATCAGGATAACCTAATTTACGTGTAAATGAATTTAGTTTTTCTATTGCTTTAGTTTTAGTAGGCGCGCTCATCCAATCCAACTTACTAATGCGGTCTCTAAAACTTTCACGAAGGTTATCAACCATTTCGTTCACACGTTTTTTGCTTTCAGGTGTAAAAGCAACCTTAACATATTCTTGCGCTACTAATTCTCCAATCATATTATTGGCATGGCCAATCACTGTTTTCCAACGTGGTTTTTGCTCTTTGGTTCCTGTTAATTTGGTTCCGTAAAAAGCAAAGTTGGTGTTAACCGCTTTGCTATGTAAGTATGGAGAACTTGCATTTATTACTTTCCATTTTAAGTATGTTTTCCAAACTTCTAAATTGGCATTCATACTGGTATTTAAATGAAAAAAGTAATCGGGTTGCATTACAATAAAATGCTTTACCTTATTTGTGTTTAATCCAATTTTATCGAAATAATGAGACCAAGCAATGTTTGAATACTTGTTGTTTAGTTCCTCAGGTGAAACAGGGTTATATTGTTTTTCCATATTTCTACGTTCGGTTCTACTCATGCTGTTTTGCGCCAAATCTGTTTCAAATTGCAAAACATTTTTGCCAATTGTGCCGTCATTTTGTCCTGTAGCCATTGTAAACATATCGTTAACGTAATCAGTATAGGCTTTACGGATATCTTGGCTGCGGTTATCAGACTTTAAGTAATAATCTTTATCAGGTAAGCCCAATCCACTTTGCGCTAAATAAGAGGTGTATACACTACTATTTTTAACATCTTGGCTTATATCGAAACCAAATGCAGCTGGAATTCCCATCATATGCAATTGGGCTATACTTTCGGCAATTTCGATAGGATTTGTAATTTGATCAATTTGCTTTAGAATTGGAATAATAACACTAAAACCTTGGTTATTTAATTGAACAGTATCCATGGCCACACGATAAAAAATTCCTACTTTACCTTGTGCACTTTCAGGGTCTGCACTTTTAGTTTGTGCAGCGGTTTCTAATATTTGTTTGAGAAGGATATTGTTTCTCTCTGCTACGATATTAAATGCAGTCCATCTGCCTTCTGAAGCAGGTATTGGATTGTTTTTTATCCAGTTACCGTTAGAAAACTGAAAGAAGTCATTTACTGGAGGCATTTTTTTATCAATGGCATTTACCTCTACACCTTTATTTACCGTGTTGTATATAAAGGCAGTTGTTGTTAGTGCAACCAAGGCACTTGCTATTATATGTTTATTTTTCATTTGTTCTAATTTCTTATTTGGTTTTCAATAATAAACAATAGTACGCAAAGTATATAAGTTGTACAAAACCGACTATTTGTATTTAACGTATTTCCATTTTGTATTTATTTTAGAAAGTTTAAATATCAACTAGTTAATTTTAATAAAAACAACTATCTGTTTAATATTGAGATTGTTCAATGTTTAATGTTTCAGTTGGTTTTGGTGTGATATTTAAATTGCTTACAGAATTTCTTGAAATATTATTAAACTTTCTGACAGGTTTAAGCCCTATTGTAAGTATAACAAATACCTTCGGCATTAGATGATATAGTATATCTATTGGCTGAAATCCCTGGTTTAACTTTTGTATTACTGGGTTAACCCAATGCCATAATTTAACCAATTTTAAATAGTGTTTTGGCATGTTTTAGGTTTAAAAGAATAGTAATCTTTAGCGATTTGACAACGCAATGAAACACCTTTACTTTGGTTTTAAATTTTACTATTATTTATGACAACCAACAAATTATAAATTAATTAGTATGATTCAAGAGTAAAAAGGTGGGCGAAATAAATGAAGTGTAAGTATAGGTTGAATTTGGCTAGGGTGAGTTTTTATCTTACTTATGATTTTTTAAGGAAACAAGTTTTTAATACCATCATTGTTTTTTCTACTTTCCCTTCAATTTCTTCATCATTATCGGTAAGTCTGATATTTTTTACTACAGTTCCCCTTTTTAGTATTCCTGAAGATCCTTTTAGTTTTAAATCTTTTATCAAATGAACTGAATCACCTTCGTTTAATAAAGTTCCATTACAATCTCTTACTTCCATAGTTGTTTACTTTTTGCCGAAAATACAAAAAATATAGATTAGCTTTAATAGATTGATAAAGTTAAATTGGTTGAAAAGCAAAACCGCTACAAAAACTATATTGCATAGTTTATGTAGCGGATTGCAGTGGGTTTAACGCTAACAGGCTAATTGTAGTCAATGGTTCAGACTACATTTACCAATCTTAACTACATACAATACGAGTGAGAATTTGATTTGTACTATTGAAAAAAAAATATATTTTCACACCATTGAATAACCTAATACAAAATAAATACATAGAAGACTATAAATCTGGAAGCAATCATGCTTTAGGTCACATATATGATTTGTACGCATTGAGGTTATCTATGGTGGCTTATCGGTATTTGCAGGATAAACAAGAATCAAAAGACGTGGTGATGGATGTTTTTGAAAAGCTTATTCAAATGAGCAATGAAAAACGTAGACTACAAGTTCCTGATAAACCAGATGGTTTTACTGGATGGCTCATTACTATTACAAAGAACTATACACTAGATTTAATTAAGCATAAAAAAATTGTTGAGCGTTATCAGGCCGATGGAATGCATCAAGAGGGACATAGCCAATCAGAGGCAGAACGTGTTTGGGATAAACAAACAGTTGATTATGTAATAAGCCAACTGCACGAAAGCGAACAAAGAGTAACTAGTTTACATTTTGAAGGTTATTCACACATAGAAATTGCCCAAAAATTAAATGTAAGTTACAATACCGTTAGAAACCAACTTTCTTCAGCAAAAAAGAAAATTCGTAAGTACATATCAACGCCCTTAATCGTTTTACTATTAAACTTGTATTATCATGCAGCCCTATAATATTAATCAAATTCTAAATATTGCTCAAAATGGTTCTTCAGAAGAATGGGAGCGGGTACTAAAGTTTGTCAAAACTTATCAAAGTGATGATGATGAAATATTAGGACTAAAAACTTTTGTATTTAATCATCTTGATGATAATCCTCGTGAGGCATTACTGACTTTTCTTTCAGAAATAAAATTATCAAAGCCAAAAGAATTAAAATATTACAGATTAACCCGTCTGCCAAATTGGGTATTGGCTGCAGTTGCTACCCTGCTAATTGTTTCAGGAATACTATTTAACCGTTACACAAATAAGGTTTCGATCCATATGGTTGATGATGCTTTGCCAATCTATTTGTCAAGCGATGATGTTTGGCTTAACAAGGGTATGGCACAATATAAAAAAGGAGATTTCAATGCTGCATTGGTTAATTTTGAAAAGCTGAATTCTGATACAGGTACTTACTATGCTGCAATTTGTAATGAGCTAACTGCCCATTATAATCAGAGCTTAATCGAGTTAAAAGAGATACCAACTACATCTGTTTTTTATTCAAAAGCGCAGATAAGATTAGCGGCTGTATACTTTGAGTTAGGGGAATTAGATCAAGCAAAAGCAATTTTAAATAATATAAAACCTTTTGATGAAATAGAAGCCCAACGTATAAAGTCAATTAAAGTTAAGCTTAATTAATATCCAAACACAAATCGCAAAAAACATACTTAACAAAGCGGGATAGAAGTCTTTTATTCCAGCCTTCTCACTGATGAAATTTTGGTCGGCCCCGGTATATATAAATGCTTGCCAAATTTTAGGGTTACTATTATTAAGCTTTATTTCTTTTTTTGCCAAATACAATGCATCAGATGAAGTATGGCCTGCAGCTAAATTCTTGTAAAAAATCCCTAGTAGTTTGGTGGTTATACTTTCTTCTACATTTCTTAATGCACAAACAGTTCCCGCGCCTCCTGCTGATAAAGTGGCACGCGTAAATCCATCAATGGTTCCATTATGCTGCATGACTCCTACATTGCTTTTGCAAGCAGCAAATACCGCTAAAGAGTTTTTTGATTTTAGTTGCTCAAAGTCTATGTCGTATAAAACGCTGTCTTGGTTATTAAGTGCAGTATAAATTACAGGTCGTTCTAAATATTCGGAGTTGGCATTTGCATGAGCAGATATTTGTAATATTTTACTATTTAATAAACCTTCCGCAAGTTCTTTTTTTGATGTGTAATCAATTATTTCAGTATTAAAATACTTTGCAATGTAATTGTTTATGTTAGTAGCCTCCGTAATTTCTGCTAGTTGCGTGTAAGTGTAATCAGGATTCCAAATCGTAACCTTGTCAATTACAACGGACTTCTTTTTATAAGTTACAAAATGTGTTAATGATGTTGCGTAACTGATGTTGATATTATTAAAAACATAGTTAAGTTGAGCATAGTCGTTACCCGATTTGTTGCTCACAAATCCGTCAAATTGAATTGGTTTACTGAAATATGCTGGGGGGATGATAATCAGTTTTTTAATCTCAGGATTTAATGTTTTAAGGACAGATTTCAGCAGTAGTAAATATCCCTTGTGTGCTTTGTTCTTATAATCCTCAATGTTGTTGTTTTCAATACTGTTAAATATATCCTCTGGAAGGTTGCCCAGTTGGGCTTTACTCACTTTTATAATTATACTTTGTTGTTTTTTTTGCTCTATACATTGTACCAAAAAAGTAAGCGAATCGCTTTCTGAATTATTGTAGCAAAAATAAGAAACTAACGCCTCCCTTTTACTTAAAAACTGAGCTACATACTCTGGCTGAGTTACTAATTTGCTGAAATAATCTGGAGATTGGTTTAGGCTAAGTTTACTGCCGTTTTCAATATTTACCATTTGTTTCAAAGAGGCATACAAGTGCTGGTTAACTCCAATTTGTGTTATTGGTTTGTGCCTCATTAATTCTGCATATTTCAAAGCAAAACTCAGGTAGTTTTTGTTTTTGGTATGGTTGTATAATTTAATGTATAACTCTGTAATCCGTTTTTCTACAGGTGGATTTTCTTGATTATTATACCTTCTGTAGTAATAAAAA
>CALPIR020000092.1 GCA_943323675.2 Chitinophaga pinensis
AAATTGCTCCATCTAGTGATAGAAAACAATGGGAAATCTGATGAGTCAATAACTAAAATAGGAATGGGCATTAGAAATATGGAAATGCGTGCCATGAAAATGAAAGCTGAAATCTGCATTGATTCGAAAAATAAATACAGAATAGAATTAACCAAACGCTTTTAACGGTATATGATTATCTATCCATAAAATTGTTTCAACTAACGAAATTACATTTTAATTATGATCTCTATTTTACTAATTGAAGACGACATTAATATTCAGGAAGCCCTGCGGGAATATTTAGGAAACCAAAAAGAATTTGAACTCGTTGGTGCTTTTTCTAATGCAGAAAAATTTAGAATATCAACATGGCCTAAAAGTCCTGATGTGGTATTGTTGGATATTAACCTTCCTGGCATTTCAGGTATTGAACTTATCCCTGAGTTAAAAACAAATTTTCCGAATGCAGCAATTTTGATGCTAAGTGTTAATTACGATAACGATAGTGTTTTTAAATCATTACAGGCAGGGGCTGATGGTTACTTAAGTAAAGAAACTCCTCTTACTAAAATTAAAGATGCCATTATTGATATTAACAGTGGTGGTTCGCCAATAACTCCAGCAATTGCCCGTAAAGTGTTTGATTTTTTTAATGCCAAGCAAAACATTTCTGAAGATTTAAGCGAACGCGAAAAACAAGTAGTGGATGGCATTGTTGCAGGATTAAGCTACAAACTAGTTGCCGACAACATGAACATATCGATTGATACGGTAAGGAAACATATTAAAAACATATATCGCAAATTACAAATCAACAGCAAGGGCGAATTGATTGCTAGATACCATGGAAAGAAATAACGCTTTTTTTTAACGTTATGTTTTCATTTTTTTCTTCTTGGCCGAAGGGAACAAAATGTTGTTTAATATCAACCTATATCCCGGTGAGTTGGGATGTAAGTTTAAATCTGTTGGTGGCTCTCCTACCTGGTGTTGGTAATCTTCAGGGTCGTGCCCACCATAAAATGTCCAGGTACCTTTGCCCGATGTACCATGTATGTATCGCGCTTCCCCAAGTGTTTTTGTCTCGCCCAAAACCAACACATCACTTTTAATAAACTGTTTGCGGTAAGCAGTGGTTTGTCCGTAAAAACCTTTTACTACCTTAGTATGATTTTGGCACAACATGGTGGGTACAACATCCCACTTTGCAGAAAAATCAAACAAGGTAAATACATCGTTTTGTTCAGTTACAGGTCGTGTTTCGGGTGTGTTATCAATATACGAATACTCATATTCGTATGGGTTCATTTTTAATTTAAAGTCTTTAAACGCAAATGTATTTTGGTAATTTAATTTGCTATCAGCTGTATTGTCTGCTGGGTCGCCATCAAACATCGATTCGCAGATATCTACACCATCAGCAGCCAAGGCAATATCATAACTATCGGTAGCGCTGCACATGGCAAATAAAAAGCCTCCTCCCGCAACAAAGTCTCTTATTTTTTTGGCTACGGCCAATTTCAACTCACTAACTTTTTTAAATCCATGTTTAGCAGCCATCGCTTCGTTTTCCCTAACCTCTGCTTGGTACCAAGCAGCGTTTTGAAACGAAGCCCAAAACTTCCCGTACTGGCCTGTAAAATCTTCGTGGTGTAAATGCAACCAATCGTAGGTGGGTAATTTCCCAGTTAACACTTCATCATCAAAAACAGTTTCATAAGGTATTTCGGCATAGGTTAAAACCATAGTTACAGCATCATCCCAAGGTTGTTTTGTTTTGGGCGAATACACCGCAATTTTGGGTGCTTTATGCAATTTAACCAACTCCATGTTTACATCCGATTTGGCAATTTCATTTAATATCAACCCAACCTCTGCTTCACTAATTACCTCGTGTGAAATACCCCTAATTCTACATTCCTTTTCTATGGCATCAGTATATGGTAACATAAAACTTCCATCACGGTAGTTTAATAACCAATCTACATCTAAATCTTGTTTAAGAACCCAATAAGCTACTCCATATGATTTTAAGTGGTTTTTTTGCGCTAGATCCATAGGTACAAGCACCCTATTTGCACTTGCAGTAAGCATCAAACCCAAGTAAAAAAACAATAATGTAAGATGTTTCATATATTAAGTTTTGTAATATGAATAACGTTGTTTAGTTATTAATATTTTCATTTTCAAAACGCATCCATTTCCCTTGACTGCGCATCACCATTTCTATCACTTCTCTAACGCAACCATGTCCGCCATTTTTATCGGAAACATACTTAGAAATTTCTTTAATATCATTCACAGCATCTGCCGGGCAGCAGGGAATACCGACTAATTGCATCACTTCATAATCAGGCAAATCATCACCCACATAAAGTATTTCTTCAGGTTTAACCCCAATTTCTTCACACAATTGAGTAAGCATGTCTACCTTATTTTTAACCCCTAAATAGATGTGTTTTATTTTTAAAAACTCTAATCTTTTGCGCACGCCAAGTTGATTACCTCCGCTTATAATAGCCACATGAAAACCGGCAAGTAAAGCACGCTCTATTCCATAACCATCTTTAATATTAAATGCCCTAGCTTGTTCGCCACTTTCTAATGCAAGGGTCATTCCATCTGTTAAAACACCATCAACATCAAACACAAAACACTTAATATTTTCTAATACTATATTCACCATGTCTCTATCATTTATTTTTAGTTGAATTTACATGAAACTCGCGTATGCTTTTGCTAAGTAATTCATAAATTTGCCGATACTCAGGGTATTTCTGCAACACTTCTAGATGTGCAGAAATAGTGGCAGTATCATTTCTAACAACAGGTCCAGTTTGTACATCAATAGGATTATGTGTTACTGCATTTTGAGCTGTTTGCAAAATAATAGGTTTCAATAAATCGAACGACAATTGGTGCTGCTCCAGCAATTGTTTTGCAACAGCAAATAAGTGGTTAGAGAAATTATTGGCAAACACCGCTGCAACATGCAAAGCTTGGCGTTGATGAGTATTTGCCACTTGTACCTTTTTACTGATACTTGAAGCAAAATGCCACAATATTTTTTCGTCTTCGAGATTTGATGCTTCTATTAAAAAAGGAACATTATTTAAATCAGTTGTTGAGTTTTTATTAAACGTTTGTAAACCGTAAAAAACCCCGTATCGTTTATTGTTGCTTAAAGCATCCATAGCAGTAAATCCTGATGTATGCAATACCAATCCATTTACCTTTAATTGGTTTGAAACACTTTCAATAGCATTATCACTAACAGCAATTAAGTACAAATCGGCATTGGTAGGTAGTTTATTAAAGTTGTTCATTGCATCACCACCCACTTCAACTGCAAGTTTTTGTGCATGATTTAAATTACGACTATAAACGGCCGTAATTGAAATGCCCGTGTTTACAAATGCTTTTGCAAAACAAGTGGCTACGTTTCCCGATCCTATGATAACAGCAGTTTTCAATAAAATTATCTTATAACAATTTAAGCATAAACATAATTAATTTACACCTTCTAGGCAAATTGAATGGCTAATGGTTGATAGGTTGTTTATTAAGTATAAATAATCCCATTTTAAATCATACCCAATGTAAACTCAATGAGTGAATATTCTGATATCAACGTCCTAAACCTAATTTCGCACACGTTGATGTTCGGATAATCTGCGCCAAATGGCCAACAGGAAACCTATAATCATGATAATCGTTCCTGCCCAAACAAAATTTATCCAAGGAAATACTATGGCTTTCATAATAATAAAATCGCCACTGGTATCCTGCTCAGCAGTTTCTATGGTTATGGTTTTGGTTTGAGGATTAACCCCCATAAACTTAAACCTCAGCTTCGCTTCATCAACAATACTTTCAAACTTAATCTCTGAATTCTCGCGTATTCCGTACATTGGAGTAGCACTGTAAGTGCCATTTAATGCATAAACTTTTAATTCTGCAGCAATTAATAAACTCAAATTCTTAACATCTAAGTTAGTCTCCTTTGCGTTAGAGTTTATATTCTCTAATACAGCATAACCATTATTGGTGTATATGGTATCGCCAAGTTTAACTTCATGTAATTTTTCATGAACAAACTTGGTTGTTTTTTCTTTCGGAACAGAACTTACGTATGTAAATACATCATGGCTGATGTAATGTTTGGTATCAGGGTTGGCTACCAACCCCATTTTAGGATTGATTTGCGCATTTGGATATAAATCAAATTCATAATCAACCTCATTAGAATTTGGTTTTATTTTTTTATAATGTACTTGAAAGTAATTATTAACCCATTTTGTTGAGTCGGCCTTGTACTCAATTTCATAATCACCCATACGCAATGCTTTACCTTTTTCAAGGTACACATGCTCCATATTGGCTTGCGCATCAAACTCGGGGTTTAATTGCATACCGCTTTGATTGATTGAAATTACTTGTTTATTAGCAGAAGAAACCAATACGCCAACTAAAACAATTCCAAAACCGATGTGTGCAACATTTGCTCCAGCCATTTTAAACTTACCGGTTAAATAAGGACGCATGGTAAATAGGTTTGCTACAATTGCATAAATAGAAGCAAACATTAACCCAACATAAAACCAATTTTTAAGTTCGAATAAAAACATGGCTGCAACAGATAGTACAATTGATATGGCAGCTTGAGTTAAGATATTAATCAATGCTTCCTTGGTATTTTTTTTATATTTTAACAATTGACCAATACCAGTTAGCAATGCAATGATGATGGCCATTGGCATTTGCCATTTATTATAATGCTGAATAACATCGCTAGGAGGAGCCATATTGGTTCCAAATACTTTGTTAAACACAGGAAGTGATGTGGTTAGTATTATTTGAAATGCTGAAATAGTTAGCACCAAACTACCAATAAACATCCAGAATTCGCGTGTGTAAGCATCTTCATCTTTGGCGCTTCGTGGCAACTCTTTCCACCGTTTTACCAACATGAAAATTGATAAGCCAAGAAAAACAAACATAAACAATAGAAGCTGACCGCTCATGCCTAAGTCTGTAAATGAGTGAACCGATGCATTTCCTAAAATACCACTGCGGGTTAAGAAAGTTGCGTATAAAACCAATAAGAAAGTTGCAATAATCAGTATCATGCCAACTATTAAGGCATTACCTGTTGTTTTGTAAATAATCATGACGTGTACTCCGGCAATTAAAATTAACCAAGGTACAAGCGATGCATTTTCTACTGGATCCCATGCCCAATATCCACCAAAGCTTAAACTTTCATAAGCCCAGAAGCCCCCCATAATAATACCAGTACCCAGAACCATCACACTAATTAATGCCCATGGCAAAGCTGGCTTAACCCAACCTACATAATCACGTTTCCATAAACCTGCTATTACATAAGCAAAAGGAACAATAGTAGTAGCAAATCCAAAAAACAAGGTGGGTGGGTGAATAACCATCCAATAATTTTGTAACAAAGGATTTAAACCGTTTCCATCTTTTATTTTACTAAGGTAATCTGCTTGTTTAAATATTGGACCTTCGATTGCATTACGCAACAATTCAAAAGGACTGCTGCCAATTTTATATCCTAAAATTTTAACCCCGATAAGCATGGATGTAAGTACAATTTGACACATCATTACAACCGCCATTACTTCAAACTTCCACGACTTGGCTGTACGCACCAATATGTTACCAATTACCACATGCCAAAAAATCCATAACAGAAAACTTCCTTCTTGTCCTTCCCAAAAACATGACACCATGTACTCAAGTGGTAAGTCAGTAGACGAATGTTGCCAAGCATAATGGTACTCGAACAAATGCAAACGAATAATTAAAAACAACATCAAAACAATACTTAACACCGAAAAAGTGTGGGTATAAAATGCGGCTGTTGCTATTTTTTGCCACGATTTCTCCTCGGGGTTGTTAGCAGCAAATAAATAGGCAAAGGTTGCGATAATAGCTGTACCAAATGAAACTACAACGGCCAAATGCCCAAGGTTTCCATATATCAGGCGTTCGCCAATAAATTGTACTTCGTTCACGATATAAAATGCATTAATAATTAGCTGCAAAAATAACCTTTAAAACCACAAAAAAGCTTTGTTGTATGCTTATTTTACACTTGGTTATAATATTAGGTTATGTAGTGCAGTTGAACTTTGTTAAAAAAATAGATACCAATAAAAAAGCCCAACTAATTTAACTAGTTGGGCTGGACAATCTTTTATATATAAGTATTTACTCTTGAGGCGCTTGCCCTTCATTATACTTACTTGGGCATTTTAATAAAATTTTATTGGCTTCAAAACAATCGCCATTCATTTTGCCAATAATTACCACTTTTTCGCTGCGTTCAAAATCAGCAGGTTCAGGCGCTCTGTATACTACTTTACTTTCTTTACCCTGCTCATCTATTAAATAAAAAGTAAATAAGTTGGCATCTAATTGCGGATTATACTCACGTGGTTTTTCTTTGTTTAAAACACCAACCACATGGTACTCTTTATCGGGATTTTCAGCTGCTTTAGTAAAACCCTCGTATGTACTTGAATCACCATAAGTGCTAATTATAGCGCCAATAGCAACAGCTATTAAAGCGATGATAATAATATGCGTCTTTTTCATCGCGCTATTTTTTTTCTAGTTTAGAAAGTTTTCTGTCGATACTAATTAAGTAACCAACAATACCAAGAAATATAACGGCAATAACAGCTATAGTAACTTCAAATTTATGAGTTGCAACTTGCTCAGTGGAAACTTGTGTTTGTAACAAGATTGTATTAAGAATACTATTCATGGTCTAATTGTTTTTGTTTTATAAGTTCTTTACGAATAGCCAAATCCGCAATCCAATATCCTATTAACGTCCAACCTATTACAGCAGGATAAAAAACCAACCGTAATTTGCTATCTAAATCATAACTATTAAATCCAGGATTTCCGCCATTGCCTGGATGCAAACTTGCAGTTAATCGGGGTAATATAAAAATCAATACCACAAAAATGGGGAAACTGAAGATGTTATATACAGCAGAAACTCGTGCACGTTTTTCGTCATCTTCAATACTACTGCGTAACACGATGTAGGCAAAATACATTAACATACCAATAGCAGCACTATTTAACTTAGGATCGTTTGTCCAATAAGCACCCCACGTATTTTTAGCCCAGATCATTCCAGTTACAATGCCCATCATACCAAACAAAACACCCACATGTGCAAGTTGAGCTGATTTGATATCATCATTTAAGTATCCTTTACGCAAAAATTTGATTGCATTAACCATTGAGCCCAATAACAAAAGTACCATACCAAACCACATTGGTACGTGGTAAAACAAGTTACGTATACTTTCTTCTAAGATTGCTAACTTAGGTATGGGAGTTAGTAAACCCCAAACAAGTGCATATACGACCAATACTGCACCTAATATTTTCCACCATTTTATCACCACACAAAGGTAATTTTTTGTACCAAAAATTACATAGGTAATTAATACTATATTTTATGGTTATACTTAAACCAGATTTAAAATAGAAGTTGGGATTTGAATTTATGCCAATTTACTGTTAGCATCCAATAAAAATAACACAAAAACAAGCTGATTAAGTGTGTGAATACTTTTATTTTCGCACAAAAGATAGGTAAAACAACAAAAATTAAATGTCCGATTACACCTTAATTACAAAAAAAATAGTTCCACTTACCCATGATACCAAAGGGTTTTACTTCAACATTCCATTAAACTTAAACTATCATGCGGGACAATACATAACTTTATTATTAAATATTGATGGTAAAGAGATTCGAAGGCCTTATTCTTTGTGTAGTTCGCCAAATGTTGATTATGAATTAGGCATTGCTGTTAAATTGATTGAAAATGGTGAAGCAACAAGGTATTTACATGACAAACTTAAAGTGGGTGATGAAATAAAAATACTTAAACCAAACGGTAAATTTACACTACCAAAAGAAATGCCGAAGCAATTATTTTTTATGGCAGCAGGCAGTGGAATTGGGCCAATTTTAGGATTGATGAAACAAGCACTTCACCAAACACAAAGTGATGTAATATTGTTATACTCAAACTCGGACAAGAACGATTGTATCTTTTATCATGAACTAAAAAACCTTGAAACCATTTTCGTTAAACGCTTAAAAATTATTTGGCTATTTAGTGATAATAAAAACTTAATACTAGCAAGGTTAAATAGATTTAGGCTAGAGGAATTGGTTACACAATACATACCCAATAAAAAAGAAGTATTTTTTTACACCTGTGGTCCGTTTGCTTATATGGAAATGATTTTTATTACATTACTTACTATGGGTTTTAATAAAGAACAATTGTTTAAAGAAACTTTCACCACCTACGAAGATGATGATGATGACGAAGGAGGTTTACTAAAAGATAAAGATGCACCAAATTATACCGATGCTGAAGTAACGATTCACATAAACAACCTTAAACACACCTTTAATTTAAAAGCGGGTGAAACCATTTTACAAGCGGCACAAAAAAACGGATTAGTGTTACCATACAGCTGTATGCGTGGAATGTGCAGCAGCTGTATTTGTCAATTAAATAGTGGCTCGGTATACCTTCATTATAACCAAGTATTAACAGATAACGATTTGATAAACGGCCGAATATTGACTTGCACTGCTCATCCAACTGAACCGGTTGTAGGGTTATTTTTTGAAGACTAGTTTCTCTTAAATTTGAACACGAACAGTTTAGACCAAACACGCTT
>CALPIR020000093.1 GCA_943323675.2 Chitinophaga pinensis
GATATGGTTTAACCGTTAAAGGAAGATGGGAGCCTAATACAGATTATTCTAATCCATTGGTAAGAGAGCTTTTACTTAAAGAAACAAAAGAAATGGTAACCCAATATAAAGGAACACCGGGTATCTTAATCTTTTTACTAGGTAACGAAAACAATTACGGACTTTTTTGGAGAGGAGCGGAAACTGAAAATACCCCATTCGCAGATAGAAAGTCAACGAAGGATGCTTACCATTTGTACAGCCTTTTTAATGATGCAGCGAAAGAGTTAAAAGCAATAGATAAAAATCATCCAATAGCTATTTGTAATGGTGATTTATTGTTTTCTGAAATTATTGCCAAAGAGTGCAAGGATGTTGATATACTTGGAATAAATTGCTATCGCGGAAGTACATTTACTGATTTATACGGCCGTATTAAAAATGAACTTAACATGCCTGTTTTGCTCACCGAGTTTGGGTCTGATGCATACAATACCACAGCTAATAAAGAAGATCAAGAGTATCAAGCAAAGGTGTTACTTAGTAATTGGAAAGAAATATATGAAAATGCTGCAAGGCTTGGAAAAAACGAGAATAGTTTAGGAGGCTTTACATTTCAATTCAGTGATGGATGGTGGAAAACAGGTCAAACCTTAAATTTAGAAGAACATGATGTTACTGCATCTTGGTCTAATGGTGGATATACAAATGACTTTGTGCGCGGTGAAAACAACATGAATGAAGAGTGGTTTGGGATATGTGCTAAAGGTCAAACAAATGAAAGAGGAAATTACGAGCTGTATCCGAGGGCAGCATATTATGCATTACAAAACATACATCGAATCAATCCATACATCGAATCGCTCAATTCTATAAATGCTGTATTCAAAGATGTTTCAGTTGCAGACTTCAATTTAAGAGCCAGAGGCGATAAGGCTGTATTAGAGTCTAAAGATAGGGGTAAGTTGTACGTAAGTAACTTACAAGCTAACTTTAATACATACTACACTGGTGGAAGTCTTATTAAAACGCCTAAAGTTGCCAATTCGACCAACCCTACAACCTTTCCAACTGCCCAAGGTTTTGATAACATGGAGTCCTTTAATATTGGAGTTACAGCAAGACCCACTCCTAATGTGCTAGCAAATGTTCAATTTAATGTTTTAGGAAATGTGGCCACAAAACCAATTGATGAAATTTTTTATGAAAACAGAGGAAGGACTTTAATCATATCAACACCAAATGGCCCACAACAAATTAATGACAACAACAGGGTGCAATTGTATAAAGCAAGTTACAGTTGGGATGCCAAAGATTTCAAGTTGACAGGGTTTTACAGAACCGGCCATTATCATTGGGGCTATGAGGGTGATTTTTTTGCATTATATCCGGAAGCTAACTATGGTCCAAACATTGACATATACAACGGTAATGCTCCTTTTGGTTTTGAAATTGAAGGAAAGAAAAAATTTAAAGGTTTAAAAGCTGCTTTTGGTCCTGAATTATGGTGGGGAGCTAACCCTGCATTACTATTAAAATACAGCAAAAATATAGCAGGTATAGATGTTACTGGTATTTTCCATGAAGATATTGTTCAACGAACAAATCTGCAAAGTTCATTTGCTGTTCCAGTTCCAAAAACTAGACGATTATCGTTGGTTTTTGGCAAGAAAATGGAAAAATTCTCATTCAATTTAGGCGGAATTTGGGGTGGTCAACCGCTTAACGGAAGAGCATTCCAGATGATTGAAAACGATATTGTTTATGAAGATAAAATAAAAAGTACAGATAATTTAGGAGGAAAATTAAAACTCACTTATTCTATTGGAGCAATAAATTGGTATGGTCTTGCATCATATATGGGGTTGGTAGCTAATGGAGGAGTTGATCAAACCAAAACCTTTACAGGGTGGGTACTGAAGGATGTAGGAAGTGGGAATATGTATAATGCGCTTACAGGATTTACCTACAACATAGGTAAAATACAAGTTGCACCGAATTTTTTATATCAGAAACCACTAGTTGGACCAATTGGGCCTAATTATTTGGCACCTGCCCGACCAAGAAATATTTTAGATGATCCATTTTCTGTAAGAGGAAACAGAGAGACAATGGCTGGCGAACTTCTAATAAGCTATGATCCTACCCCTGCTAGTTGGATGTATGATTGGGATAATGATAGGATGGAAGATGCTAAGTTGGCTATGAGTGCTGGATTTGTATATCGTCATCTACCAACTATTCAAGATGCTGCTATAGGTATACTTGGAAATGGCCGTACCACATTCGTATTTCCTAGCTCTGCACCTGCTCAAGATTTATGGGAGTTTAATGCTAGGATAGTTTCTAAAGTGAATCCTGAATTTGGTTTTATTAGTAACGTATATTTTGGCAATGGTCAAGCAAATGGCAGTGATACCAGAACAATCAGACGTTATGGAATTGACATTAGAACGATATACCGAAAGATGAAACTAATGACGATTGCAAAAATTGATGATTGGGGGCCATATGATTACCACAGAGATTTTAACCAAACATTCCCCCTTCAGCTCATTGGCGATTGGTCAATTGAAGTAAGTAAACCTGATTGGTTTATGATGCCTGGAACTAAAATTGGTATAAGAGGCACCTATCGCACGTTAAACAGCTACTCTAACAGGTACTCGCCTATCTTGACCATGAATAGTTTAGGGCAATTCGTGCCAAACCTTAATGCCATTGGATTCCCGAACGGGAACGAATGGGAAATACGCACCTACATTCAAATAAATATTAACAACTAACGACATTCTATACCACCTTAATAAGAGAAAAAATGAATACTCTAGGTAAAAGAACTAAAATTATATTTCTTGTATCTGCCACTGTAATTTTACAATGGGGATGCGAAAGAAAGTTATCTGATGATGCCGTATTACCCTCTTTTGCTAAAACAGGTGCAATTTTTACGGATAACTTTATCGGTTTAGGCTCTGATTTTTATTTTCCGTTCGCAGATGCAAAACCGGATGTATTTTCAGTAGATACTAAGGAAGGATTTGAAAGTAATGCTTCTATACGAATTGATGTACCCAATAATACCGATCCAACAGGAACATATGCTGGAGCAATTTTTAGAATTGATGGTGCAGGTAGAAATCTTACAGGTTATGATGCACTAACTTTTTATGTAAAGGCATCTACAGGAATAAAACTTGGTGATGTTGGTTTTGGAATTGACTACTTTGGTGATATTAACAAGGTTTCTACTCAAAATGTAAATGTAGGAACCAATTGGACTAAAGTAATTATCCCAATTCCAAATCCATCTAAACTCACAAATGAAAGAGGTATGTTTTGGTTTGCAGCCGGAACGCAAGGCACTAATGGCTCAGGTTATGCACTGTGGTTTGATGAAATAAAGTTTGAAAAACTTGGTGATGTTGGAAAGCCAACCTCAAGTATTCTAGATGGTAAAACAACTACCATTAAATCATTTATTGGTTCTACCATCAATATTACAGGCAATAGTCATACTTATAATTTGGTTAATGGACAAGATATTAAGGTGCTATCATCATCTGGCTATTTCACATTTATCAGTTCAAATCCCAAAATTGCAACCGTTGATGCTAACGGAGTGGTAAATGTTCTAGCAGTTGGTACAACAGAAATAACTGCTCAGGTTAATGGAGTTACTGCAAATGGGAAACTAATCGTTGAGTGCAAAGGCAGTTTAGCAAGTGCACCTACCCCTACTCGCCCTCAAGCTGATGTGAAGTCGATTTTTAGTGATGCATACACCAATGCAACTGAAAGTAATTTTACTCCAGGCTTTGGCGGTTCTACTACGGTAACAGAAATTATAACCACAAGCACAGGAAAAGTAGCGCAATACAGCAATAACAATTATACAGGAATCATATTCACCGGAAACCCAATAGATGCATCATCCTTAGGTTTTCTTCACATTGATGCTTATGTGGAAAATGCATCAACGACCATTGGTATTCAAATCAGAGATATAGGGGCAAATAAAAGCATAGAAACAGATGTAAATACCGGTAACCCGATGGGTGATGATAAAGATTTAAGAACCACTCTGAGTGGTTTTCAAACTGGAGTTTGGAAATCTTTTGATATTCCACTGAATGGTGCTATTCTTAATCAAAAAGGCAACTTAGGTGCTATTATTATTACAGGTGGACCTAGTTTTATCCTAGATAATATTTATTTCTATAAATAGTCAAAACATCAATATCCTTCTATTAAAAATTGAAGCAATGAAATATTTAAATAAAGCAATAGTTATATCAACGCTACTTTTTACAGTTGCAGGTTGTGAGGTAGATCCGATACAAACTTTACCAGAAAGAAAATTCGAATTGGTATGGAGTGATGAGTTTGATGGCGATTCAGGAACTGCCCCAAATGCAATGAAGTGGACATACGACCTTGGAACGGGTCAAAATGGTTGGGGAAATAACGAACTTCAGACATACACTAATAATCGTCAGAATGTTTCAATAGATGGAAAAGGAAATCTTTTGATAAAAGCCATAAAAGATAATACGGGAAAGTATACCTCTGCTCGATTAAAAACAGAAGGTTTGTTCGCTCAGAAATATGGTAAAATAGAAGCTCGAATCAAGACACCAACTGGCACAGGTATTTGGCCAGCATTCTGGATGCTCGGCAGCAATATTAGAAGTGTTGGCTGGCCATTTTGCGGAGAAATAGATATCATGGAGCAAAAAGGTAAATATTCTAATATTAATTATGGTACAATTCACGGACCTGGTTATGCGGGTGGAAATGCAATTTCTTCACAATACGCGATTCAAAATAATCGCTTCGACAATGATTTTTATATTTATGGGATAGAATGGAGTGAGCATAAAATTGATTTTTTTGTAAACAACTACCTCTATAAAAGAATTACTCCGGCTGATGCAACTGGTGAATGGGTTTTTGATCAAACCTTTTTTATCCTACTAAATATAGCCGTTGGAGGAAATTTCGTTGGCCCGCCAAACGAGAATACACCATTCCCGGGATCCATGACTGTCGATTACGTGAGAGTTTATAAGGAATTATAATTCGTCTTATACAGATATTCTGAACGAGCAATTAATAATTAGCATAGCGCATAAATTTTAATAGGTATTTGTGGCGTTGCCCACAAAACAATTAGTGAAGTAGTTAGTAAATAATGTCAAGTCAAAACCAAAATAAACACGAATCTTTAGTAGAAATAAAAAGATTAAAAGTTGAAGGCGAGAACTTCTTTTGTATTTCTAATCATGATAAAATGCGCCCATTTTTTATGAGCATCGTAAGTGATTCAAATCATTGGTTATTCATCTCAAGCAATGGAGGTATTTCATCTGGGCGCAAGAATTCAGAATACGCATTGTTCCCTTATTATACTGCTGATAAAATTACTGAATCATTCGACACTACTGGATCTAAGTCCATATTTCAAATAACGCATCATGGGGATATTTATATATGGGAACCATTTTCTGAACGACAAGTAAGTTTATATCAGACCACCAGAAATCTATACAAAAACGCAATAGGAAATAAGATCATATTCGAAGAAATCAATCATAATCTTTCACTTACATTCCGTTACGAGTGGAACACCAGTAATGAATATGGTTTTGTTCGCAAATCTTCTTTAGAAAATACAGGCAACAATGAACTCCACATTAACATACTTGATGGAATACAAAACATCATGCCCGATGGTGTTGGAAGCGAATTACAAAATGCTACAAGTATTTTAGTTGATGCTTATAAACGTAATGAATTAGACATTGATTCCGGTATGGGTATTTTCGCACTCAGCGCAATTATTGTTGATAAGGCAGAACCAAGTGAAGCACTTAAAGCGAACATCGCTTGGTCGCTTGGATTTGAAAATCCTAAATACTTGTTGTCGTCATTACAACTTAACGACTTTAGAAATGGCCAAGATATCATACAAGAGGAAGATATAAAGGCTGAAAGAGGTTCATACTTCATTAATCAAAAAATCACCTTATCACCCGGCAATAAAAAAAATTGGCACATAATAGCAGATGTTAATCAAAGCCAAGCCAAAGTTGTTGAACTCATTCAACAAATTAAAACGAATAAAACCCTTTTGCTGCAGTTAGAAAGCGATATAGAACTTGGTTCAAAAAGACTTATTGAACTTAATTCTTCTGCCGATGGTATACAGTTATCTAATGATGTTTATAGAGACACACGACATTTTTCTAACACCCTATTCAATATCATGCGGGGTGGGATTTTCGACAATAACTACCAAATTGAAAAAAAGGATTTTATAAAGAGTATTGCCACTGCAAACAAAACGGTGTTTGAACACCATAAAGAGTTATTGGAAAGTTTGGCTGATACCTTCACGGTTTTTGAGTTGGAAAAAATTGCTGATCAGGTAAACGATAAAAATTTTAAACGACTTTGTACCGAATACATGCCTCTTAAATTTAGCAGAAGGCATGGTGATCCAAGCAGACCGTGGAATAAATTTTCTATCAATACAAGAAGTGAGGTTGACCATTCGAAAATTCTTGACTATGAAGGTAACTGGAGAGATATTTTTCAAAATTGGGAGGCGCTAGCAATCTCCTATCCTGCATTTACCCGAAGTATGATTCATAAGTTTTTAAATGCAACAACATTTGAAGGCTATAACCCTTACCGACTAACCAAAAATGGCTTTGATTGGGAGACCGTTGAGGCAGACAACCCTTGGTCATACATAGGCTACTGGGGCGATCATCAAATAATTTATTTGCTTAAATTATTAGAGATTGAAGAGAAGTATTATCCTGGTAAAATAAGCAGCCAGTTTAATGACGAATCATTTGTTTATGCAAATGTGCCATATAAAATCAAAAGTTATCAAGACATTTTATCGAACGCTAAAGACACGATTAAATTTGATGAGGAGTTGGATACTGAAATCAGAAAAAAACGTGAAATACTTGGAGTTGATGCTGCACTTTTGGTTGCTCAAAATGGCAAAATATATACGGTAAATTTTATTGAAAAAATATTAGCTACAGTTCTATCTAAACTTTCTAATTTTATTCCAGGTGGAGGTATTTGGATGAATACCCAACGTCCAGAATGGAATGATGCAAACAATGCGCTCGTAGGCAATGGTGTGTCAATGGTAACACTTTATTACCTGAGAAGATTCTTGGTTTTTTTTGAAAAACTAATTGACCAAACAAGCGAAGAACGTATAGAATTATCGAATGAGTTAATCATCTTTTTTAAAAAAGTTCATGCAACTTTTGAAGAGAATATAGATGTGTTGAATGGTGATATTAATGATGAAAAACGCAAGCAAATATTAGACAATTTAGGTGAGGCAGGAAGTGATTACCGAGCTCATATCTATAAACAATCTTTTTGGGGCGAAAAAAGAACCATTTCTTACCGAAGACTAAAGGCATTTCTTAAAGTAAGCTTGTTGTTCATCGAACATACCATCAAAGCCAATAAGCGAAAGGATGATATGTATCACGCATACAACTTGATGAATGTAGAAAGCAACGACCAGATTACGATATCAAACCTCAGTGAAATGCTTGAAGGGCAGGTTTCGGTATTATGCTCTGGATATTTAAACCCTCAAGAAAGCTTAAAACTGTTAGACAGCATGAAAAACAGCAAGCTTTTCCGCCACAATCAATACAGTTACTTACTTTATCCAAATAAACAGTTACCCCGTTTTCTAGAGAAAAATAAAATACCTAAAGCAGCCATTGCACAATCAGAGCTCATGAAAATGATGCTTGAAGCGGGTGATAAATCAATTGTAGAACAAGATATCAAAGGTGAGTACCGTTTTAACGGTAATTTCAAAAATGCTGCCGACCTAAGTATTGCTTTATCAAAACTAGATGTAGTTAAGTATGGCACAACGATTGAAAAAGAGAGGCAAATATTGCTTAATGTTTTTGAATCCGTATTTGACCATAAATCATTTACGGGTCGTTCAGGCACATTTTACGGCTACGAGGGCCTTGGTTCTATCTATTGGCACATGGTTTCTAAACTGCAATTAGCAGTACAAGAAGTTTGTTTACAAGCTATAGAAAAAGGTGAACATGCTGAAGTAACTGGCAAACTTTTAGCACACTATTACGAAATAAATGAAGGTGTTGGAGTACATAAATCACCCACGTTATATGGGGCTTTTCCTACAGATCCATATTCACACACACCAAGTAATAAAGGTGCACAACAACCCGGTATGACTGGTCAGGTAAAAGAAGATATTCTTAGTAGGTTTGGTGAGTTAGGTATCCTAGTTATTGATGGACGCCTTTATTTTAACCCTTGTTTACTCCGAAAAGATGAGTTTATAACAGAGGAACGCACATTCCGGTATGTTACCATAAATAATGAGCATAAAACATTGGTTCCTGTTATTGGTTCGCTTTGTTTTACATATTGCCAAGTACCTATTATATATTGCTTATCAACCGAAAACTATTTGCAAATTGAAAAAAAAGATGGCAGTTTGAGCAAGCATCATAATCTATATTTAGATAAAGAAACAAGTACTCAAATCTTTAGTAGAACAGGTGAAATAAGTAAAATTACGGTATTCATTAACGAATCAATCTTAAAATAAAAGGATGTTCAAGGTTTGTTTAGTATATGGTTTACTCATTCAACTA
>CALPIR020000094.1 GCA_943323675.2 Chitinophaga pinensis
ACAAGTAAAGTTCGTCCCTAAACATAAATCTCCATTTTTTGCTGTATTAAAAACCAGGGTTGATAATTACTTTACCGATAACGGAATGAGTAAACATGCTAATGCTACTATGGTAACCAAAACCATGGTATTATTAAGTGGGTACATCTTGCCTTTTGTAGCATTATTGTATTTTACTCCGTCTCTTGGGTTTTCAATGATGCTGTGGTTTATTATGGGCTTGAGTCTTGCAGGTATTGGCATGAGTGTCATGCACGATGCAAATCATGGGGCATATTCATCAAACAAAACTGTTAATTTTTTAATGGGGCATACCCTTAATTTAGTTGGCGGAAGCGTATTCAACTGGAAATTACAACACAATATTTTACATCATACCTACACCAACATCACACATATTGATGAAGATATTGAAGACCGTTTGGTCCTTAAATTTTCACCTCATACCAAAACAAAATGGTTTCATAAATTCCAATGGATTTATGCCATGTTTTTTTATGGCTTACTAACTTTTTATTGGGTTTTAGCAAAGGACTTTGTACAATATGCTCAATTCACGAAAAGCGGAGTAAATCCAGGCAATAAAAATGAAAACCGTAACACGCTTACTAAAATTATTTTAATAAAATTGTTTTACTTTTTAGCGGTAATTGTAATGCCAATTGTTTTATTTCACATCCCAGTTCTACAATTACTTAGCGGCTTTTTATTGATGCACTTTGTTGCAGGGGTTATTCTAACAACTGTTTTCCAATTAGCACATACACTTGAACAAACAGCGCATCCAATGCCCGTTAACGGTGTTATTGAGAACGATTGGGCCATACATCAATTAAACACAACGGTTAATTTTAGCCGCAAGAGTAAAATATTAAGTTGGTACATTGGTGGATTAAACTTTCAGGTGGAACACCATTTGTTCCCTAAAATTAGTCATGTTCACTACCCTGCCCTTTCTCACATTGTAAAGCAAACTGCCGAAGAGCATGGCATTCCTTACCTTGAAAACGAATCGTTGTTAAGCGATTTGCAATCTCATTTCAGATACATGCGTGAGATTGGTTCATTACCGAATCCAAATACGGCTATCAACTAAAAACTTTGATAAAACATAAATAGAAAAGGCTGTTTCAATAAGATAAAACAGCCTTTTTTGTATCTAAATGAATTTTATTAATGTTGCTCGCCCATGGCTACAATTCCTTGCTCCATACGGTAAGCACCACTTTCTAGTTTGCTACGTATCGCACCAAATCCGTTAATGGTTTCTTCTACATCTGCTAATGTATGCACTGCTGTAGGAATTAAACGCAATAAAATCATGCCCTTGGGTATTACAGGGTAAACCACAACAGAGCAGAAGATACCAAAGTTTTCACGTAAATCGTGCACAACTCCTGTTGCCTCGCCTACTGTACCTTTCATCATTACAGGAGTAACCATGGTATTGGTATGGCCAATATCAAATCCTTTTTCTTTTAAACCGCCTTGTAAAGCACGAACGATGGTCCAAAGTTGCTCTTTATATTCAGGATGATTACGGATTAACTCTAAACGCTTTAATGCCCCTTTTACAATTGGCATAGGTACACTCTTTGCATAAATTTGCGAGCGTAAGTTATAACGTAAATACTTAACTATTTCCTTTTTTGCAGCAACAAAACCGCCAATTAATGCCATACTTTTTGCAAAAGTACCAAAGTAAACATCAATCCCATCATTGCAATTTTGTTCGAAGCCAATACCTTTTCCACCTTCACCAATAGAGCCGAAACCATGTGCATCATCTACAAACAAACGGAAGTCATATTTCTTCTTCAATTCAATAATTTCTGCAACGTTTCCTTGCGAACCTGTCATACCAAAAACACCTTCGGTAATTACCAAAATACCGCCACCAGTTTCATCTGTTAGTTTTTTAGCACGCACCAATTGTTGTTCTAAACTTGCTGCATCGTTGTGTTTGTATAAAAAACGTTTGCCCATGTGTAAACGCACACCGTCTACAATACAAGCATGACTTTCGGCATCATACACAATCACATCATGTCTATCAACTAGAGCATCAATGGCACTAACCATACCTTGGTAGCCATAGTTTAATAATACAGCATCTTCTTTTCCAACAAATTCTGCTAATTCTCTATCTAATTGCTCATGAAAAACAGAATTACCACTCATCATCCTTGCACCCATAGGATAAGCTAAACCAAACTCGGCAGCAGCTTCAGCATCTGCTTTGCGTACTTCTGGGTGATTAGCTAAACCTAAATAGTTGTTTAGACTCCAGTTTAACATTTCTTTTCCACGGAATGTCATACGTGGACCAATAGCTCCTTCTAAACGAGGGAACATATAATAGCCGTAAGCATCATCGGCATGTTGTCCTAAAGGACCTGCTTTTTTCTGTAATTTTTCGAAAATATCCATGTTAACTTTATGATAACTTGCGACAAATGTACATTTATGGGTGATATTTTATATAGAATTTTTATCACCTAGATATTTCAATAAATCCCAATTCGGCATTAGAAATGCTGATTCGACCAAGAAATTATAAATCATCAAATTAGAAAATTGCTGAACAAATTCTATACCGAGGCTTCAGTATGAGATTCTCCTTACTAAATCAAGTAGTATGTTTTACAATGCATCTATTGATTAATTTGGGACAAAAACCCTTACTAAGCTCATAACAAAACCCTTAACTGTAATCTAAAATCTGTTAATGTGTTTCCTCTAATTTCTTCTAAACCACTACTTATTGTATTTATATTGCTGTAGCGGGTTTGGCTGTACTTAAACCATAACTCTACTTTACGGTTAACCTTTATTCGTGCAACCACATAATACCTTACCCCACTGTTTTGATACATAGGTACAGCATATTGATATAATACGTCATTTTCGGCAGCATATACTCGGGCGTTGTAATCATCAACTGTAAAATAAGCCATGCGCAAAATTATTGCTACTCTTTTGCGTGGTAAACTTAAATTCAAATCTTGCATCAACAAAGTACCCGTTTGGTTTTTATTGATATCGTCAGTAAAAGTTACCACTTCTAAACGGCTTTTTGCACTTAAATTTAAGTTCACCTTATATTGTGCATTAAACCTGTAAATACTTCTGGTTTGCGAACTAATGTAATCAACACGCTCGGTATTATTGCTTTGGTTACGACCCTTCATTTCTTGTCTAAATCTAATATAGAATTGTGCAGTTTTTGATGGTGTGTATTGCAACTCACTCAAAAAATCGAAACCACGACTTGGTCCATCCACTAAATACCGTAACCATTTACTTTGGTAAAAATCTAAATACGAATTAAGCAACCACTTGCGCGTAATGCGTAATGATGCTCCTGTATAAAACCCCTGCTCGTTTCGGGTGTCGCTATTCTCTGCAAATGAGTTGGCAAAAGTGGTTTGATAATCTTTTGCAAAGTTACGGTACAACATCACCACATCTAAATTTGCATCAAGCGAAATTAACATACCCGAAGTAAGCGCAAACGCATTATTTGAACTGCGTGCCCCCTCTCCAAAAAAGTTGAAATTACGCCACTGTAAATTGTAATCAATACCCGTATTACCCAAATCGGTGCCACTAAAATTATATAACTGATACGGTTTTTCACTTGGCAAAAAGGCGATGTTATATTGGGTTTGCACATGGGTTAAACCCACCTGTCCATTTTTTAACAACCAACGCGCGTTGCCTCCATATATAGTTTGAAATACATTTTGTCTGTTGCCAATTTCACTTGCTGTGCGGTGTAAACCAGTTAAACTCACACTGCTAAAAACATCCTCACCTTGCAAGGTATCGTTGGCGTTAAAATTTGTGCTGATGTATTTGCCACTGCCAAACAAAACAACTTGCCATTTATCTTTTGCTAAAGTTACGGCAGCACCACGCATAAACTCGTTTTCGTTTAGCGACCTAAATGGCCTGATGGGCAAGTAACTTCTGCGCACGTTCATAACAAATGCACTTTTACGAGCAGCTAACCCAGAGCCAAATGTTAACCCTTGTCCTAAATTTACTTGATAATCTCCAACTGCAATGGTCTTAACAATAGATTTACGAGGCCGGTAATAGAAGTGTAACGAGTTAAAATCAAAACCATAAGCTTGTGCACCTTGGCCAAATTGTTCGCCCATATCCTTTTCAGCTGTGTAACCAAAAGTGAGCCTATTTCCATAACTAAATCTGTATCTAAATACATACCTATCTGGGTTACCTAAGTAATAAGTCTTACCTTCATTTATGCGTTCTTTACTGTAACCTGCACGTTGTTGCAATTCTGTATCGTACAAGCCAATAAATTCGTGCTTACCTTTTACCAACATTTGTTTAAACGTAGTCTGATTTTCCATCCAATTCTCATCAACAGTAACAAAATAAGTTAAGTAATATATGGTAATATCATCTATTGCTTCAATAGATTGCAGTTCATAAAGATTAAGAAAATCGCCAAACTTTAATCGGTGATTAATGATCGCATTGATTTGATTTTCGTCTAAAAAAATCAACCGTTGTAACTGTTCTCGCGAGGCTTTATTGAGGTTTAATTTATTGCGGTTGTATTGTTCTAATTGGTCTTGTAAATCTGTATAATCTAAAGTAGCTTCGGTATTTTCAATCAGTCGTTCTAGTAAATCAGCAATTACTTTCTCATCAGATTCACGGTTGTTTTGTGCGCTTGCAATACCAGTTGCATAAAGCACAAACACCAATAAAATGTATAACCTTAATGTAATCATCATCTAGTTTTGAACAACTATTGGTAACCTTAAACTAAACTGAGGAATCACTCCCAAAACTTGATGCACTTGTGCTGCAAAATCAATCGCTAGTTTTTTGGCTTGTATTGATGTACCAAATGTAAGTAATACCGGTTGAGATGAAGCCCCAACAGCAAATGAGATTCGCTTGTTTACATGGTATTTTATACCCGAACGATATGTTGTTTTTTGTTCTAACGCTTGCTCTACTTCTGCTAATACATCTACTTTTTCATTCACCTTATAACTTAGTCCAAACCTCGCATAAGTTGGAACTTTATCACTTACCTTGTTACTGAGTTGTTGTTGGTTTGGGTTAAAAAGCATAAACGCCACTCTAATCTTAGAAACAGGCTGATAAAATACTCCCGCACCTAAAACCCAGGCTCCAGAATTACCGTACTCGCCAATGCTAGTATTTAAATAATTAAGTTGAACACCTAAGGAAAATGTTGGTGCTAATTTTTTGGCAGCAGATAAAACAAAACGTTGCTGATTAAACTTATCAAAACCATATAAATTAACCGCAGCGCCAAAATCAACCCACTTATTAGGCACTGCGATGCTAAAATTACTTGTACCTAACTCTTTTTGTCCAAAACGTTTTTCACCAAACACGCCTGCTTGCCATTTTTTTAAGTCACTTAAAGCAGCCGGATTATTTACCACAGAAAAGGCATTGGATAACAACACATTACACCCACCCAACATGCCCGATTCTGCTCCCAAAACGCCATTAATTCCTTGTGAAAAAGCACAATTAATCGCAAAGAAGGTTATATTTATGAGTATAATTATTCTCTTCATAAGTACATGTTAATGGTTAAGACTTTCAAAAATGGAATTTAATTATATTTTTGTTTAAAATAAACAACATATAATATAGTAGATGGAAAACATTATTTACTTGATTCCCGCTTTAGGGGTAGTTGGTCTTCTGGTGATGGCCATTAAAAGTGCTTGGGTAAACAAGCAAGACGCAGGTGACAAAAACATGCAAGAATTAGCGGGCTACATAGCCGATGGTGCGATGGCATTTTTAAAAGCTGAATGGAAGGTATTAAGCATTTTCGTTGTATTTGCAGCAGCATTATTAGCATATTCAGGATCTATTCACGAAGTTAATGGAAGGGCAATCCACTCTAGCTGGATTATATCAATTGCATTTATTATTGGAGCCGTATTTTCTGCTACAGCAGGTTATATAGGTATGAAAGTGGCTACAAAAGCGAATGTTCGTACTACACAAGCAGCTCGTACTAGTTTAAAGCAAGCATTAAAAGTTTCGTTTACTGGAGGTACCGTTATGGGCCTTGGTGTTGCTGGACTAGCAGTGTTGGGTTTAGGTGGATTATTCATTGTCTTCCTGAGTATTTTTGCCGATTTAGGTGAGAACACGGTAATCACTTCCATAGAAGTATTAACAGGATTTAGCTTGGGCGCTGAGTCTATTGCCTTATTTGCTCGTGTTGGCGGTGGTATCTACACCAAAGCGGCTGACGTAGGTGCTGATTTAGTTGGCAAAGTGGAAGCCGGTATTCCTGAAGATGACGTGCGCAACCCAGCTACAATTGCCGATAACGTTGGCGATAACGTAGGTGACGTAGCAGGTATGGGTGCCGATTTATTCGGTTCATATGTAGCAACTATTTTGGCCACAATGGTATTAGGTCAAGAAATTAAAGTTATCGATAACTATAATGGCATGTCGCCAATTTTATTACCTATGGTTATTTGCGGTTTAGGTATTTTATTCTCGATAGTAGGAACTTGGTTTGTTACTATTAAGGATGATAATTCAAACGTACAAAACGCATTAAATTTAGGTAACTGGTCATCAATGTTATTAACCGTAGTGGCATCCTATTTTATTGTAGATATCATGCTACCAGAAACATTAAACCTACGTGGATATGAATTCTCTAAACTAAATGTGTTTTACGCTATTGTAGTTGGTACTGTAGTTGGTGCAATTATGAGTATAGTTACAGAGTATTATACAGCAATGGGCAAAGCTCCTGTACTGTCTATCATTCAACAATCATCAACTGGACACGCAACAAACATTATCGGTGGATTATCGGTAGGTATGAAATCAACTGTTATTCCAATTTTAACTTTAGCAGGTGGTATTATGTTATCATACTACTTTGCTGGTTTATATGGTGTAGCTATTGCTGCGGCTGGTATGATGGCTACAACGGCTATGCAATTAGCTATTGATGCTTTCGGGCCAATTGCAGATAATGCAGGTGGTATTGCAGAGATGAGCCAACTTCCTCCTGAAGTTCGCGAGCGTACAGATAATTTAGATGCTGTTGGTAATACTACTGCTGCTACAGGTAAAGGATTTGCAATTGCTTCTGCAGCATTAACTTCATTGGCATTATTTGCAGCGTTTGTTGGTATTGCTGGTATTGATGCCATTGATATTTACAAGGCAAATGTATTAGCTGGTTTATTTGTGGGAGGTATGATTCCATTTATTTTTTCTGCTTTGTGTATTCAAGCTGTTGGTAAAGCAGCAATGGATATGGTACAAGAAGTAAGACGTCAGTTCCGCGAAATTCCTGGTATTATGGAATATAAAGCTAAGCCTGAATACGAAAAATGTGTTGCTATTTCAACTAAAGCATCTATTCGTGAAATGATGTTGCCTGGTGCAATTGCATTATTAACTCCTGTAATTGTAGGATTCATTTTTGGACCGGAAGTTTTAGGTGGTTTATTAGCAGGTGTTACCGTAAGTGGTGTGTTAATGGGTATTTTCCAAAGCAACGCAGGTGGTGCTTGGGATAACGCTAAAAAATCTTTCGAAAAAGGTGTAATGATTAATGGCGAAATGTTCTACAAAAAATCAGAGCCACATAAAGCATCTGTTACCGGTGATACAGTAGGTGATCCTTTTAAAGATACCTCTGGCCCATCTATGAATATCTTAATTAAATTAATGTCTATCGTATCTTTGGTTATTGCTCCTTATATTGCTGTTACAGGTGGTAGCGCTGATAAGAAAATGATGCATGGCGAGAAAATGGAATGTCATGCAAACATGGAGGGCGGTTGCGATATGGACAACGCTTCATGTGATATGAAAATGGGCAATTGCGAATTAAGCAAATGCAAAACCATGACCAAAGAAGAGTGTGCTGCCTATTGCGATGAAATGAAATGCACACCAGAGCAAAAAGAAAAATGCTTAAGTATGTATGGTGCCGATGGTAAATTTGACGAAGCCAAATGCAAAGAAATGTGCGCTGCCGAAATGAAAGGTGCTTGCATGGAAGGTTGTACCAAAGGATGCGAAGATGATGAAGCATGCAAAAAAAGCTGTGATGATAAATGTGTGGAGTCACACAAAAGTTCAGCTAAAAAAGATTGCTGCAATAAAGAAAGTAAATAATCAATCGAGATTAAATATAAATCCCCGGGTATACTTGGTATATCC